>CAYMXG010000006.1:0-25975 GCA_964394115.1 uncultured Enterobacteriaceae bacterium
GCTTGCCGAGAACCAGGAGGCCTTGGATGACTATAACGACTATGTCGAACGGAACGGCGTGTTCAGCGATAATCTCAGGCAATTCTGATGGCCCAGTTCGACGTCTGGCAGAATCCGAACAAGGCGACGCAGAAGCATATCCCCTACTTGCTGGAAGTACAGTCGAATCTTCTTGAACCGATTGCGACGCGCGTCGTCATACCTCTGGCACGCGCCACAGAACGCCGCAAGCCGGCGAAATATCTCAATCCGCTATTTGTTGTCGAGAAAACCAAGGTGGTGATGTTAACAGAGCAGATCGCAGGGATTCCTTTGAAGGCGGTAGGCAAGCACGTTACTACTTTGGGCGCCCAGCGCGGCGAGATTATGGCTGCGGTCGATTTCTTGTTTGCGGGGATCTAGAGGGGTCGCCGCCAGCAAGAACTCATCATGTGCACCGCTCATCCCGCGCAGACGCAGCCGATCGAGTTTCATGATCCGTTTTAGATGGCCAAATGGCCACGGGTTCTGCCGACGCTGGTTGATCCATTTTATGCGTGCGTTTCGCCGGCCGGACCCAGCCGTTGGGTTATCGACATTGATTAATTCCACACACTACGGCCTATCTCTCGAATGTTCAACGGCCGACTATAATCGGGACCCGGCGCAGGACCCCCTGGGTGTGAAAGAAACGTTTCAATAATCTAATGCAGCAGATCGTCGCTCAGGAGATGATCGATTTCACTCTCTGCTTCCAGCCAGTCGCGCACCGGATCGCCACCTTGAAAGTGGCGGCGTTCCGCCAGGTAATACGCCGCTACCGCAATCATATCTTCGCGTGGTGCGTTGCTGGCCTCTACATCCTGCGGTGTCTCGGAACCCGCCGACGGATTTTTCTTACGCGACTTTGTCGTTAATGTCTCTTTTGCCATGGCATGATCCTCCTGATCCTTAGAGTGAAGCCGTGTATCGTTCATCGTGCTGAGGGTTTTCTATGTTGGTACTCGTTCACTATCCCTGTGGCGAATCTGGCATACGTTGACGCGTTAAATTCTGAGTCGCATCACAAGCCTCTTCACACCCCAACGGGGAACCACGATGCCGCCACCCCCGGACTGCAGGGACACGAAGAGGCCATCCCGATTATGCGGGAACGCTTCCATGGATTTCCACATTGTTTATCATAGATGTGTTGGGGTATTCCGAGGATCGGGGTATAGTGATGCCAGACCGGGGTCAACGCCATTCGGGAAGCGTGAAATGATAAGAATATTGCTGCTGTTCGTGGTGTGTTATCTGGTGTACGCGGTGATTTCCACGTGGCTGACAATCCGGCGCATCAACAAACCGACCGACTACTGCGACATCGCGTAATCGTTCAAAACACTCTCAGGTCTACGATCCGCTCAGCGGGACTAAAGCCTCAGCTCCATCGTATCGAGATGCGCGTTAACCTGTTTCATCGCCTGCACGAACGTGTATCCTCCGGCAAAGATCAGTCCGCCGAGCACGATAGGCGTCCATGACACCAGTCCGACGCCCATGCCGGCCTTGAAGGCAGTGGTCTTCCAGAACGCCGCTGCACCGGTGCCTTTGGCGAGCGTCGCAGCGCCGGCGGCAGTACCGCTCTTGGCAAGCGTCGTCGCACCGGCGGCCGTGCCGATTGCCGCACCTTTCGCGGTCACCACACCCTTGGTAACAAACAGTCCCTTGCCCGTTGCGCCGTATAACGTGCCAATGACTTCGGATTCGATTTCGGTTTCAATTCCCATTGGCACCACCCTGTTTCCGTGAGGACGGAATCCTTGCGCGTATCGCGGTTTTTCGTGTATGGGTCGATCATCTGCCTGGTGGCCAGGCAGGTCAAGGTTTAAAAAGTAACTCGCGCCGAATGCGAAGTATCGGTTCAGATCGCTGCCACTGGATGAGAAAGATTGTCATTGCTATTGTCGGCCATGACCGCAATGGCCGCGAGCGCTGAAGCTGTTATATTGATTCAGGATTAGCCCCAACACTAATCCCTGTTGCGTGTCCCGGACAGTTTCATCACCCCTCACGGCTCCCCTGCGGTGAGGGGTTTTTTACGCCGCCCGCCGCAGCTTATTTAATGGGCCTTTTTTTATTCAATACTGTTCGCCAGGCGCCTGCTTCAGCGCGGGCCTTCGCCCGCCGCAACCAGCGTCAGGCGACGGGTTGAAACCAGTACAAGCGTGATTGCCATAGCGACAAGCCCTGTTCCCCATTGCCACGCGAGTTCATTCGTCAGCATCTGTTGAATGGCAATCAATGAAATGAACAGGCACGCCGCAATACTTAGATATCGTTGCCGATTTCTCTTTTTGTCAATCACCAGGGCGGTATCGCAGTATTCGCACACGAGCACGCGTTGACGACCCTGTCTTTCGGGCTTCAAATCGATACGGGCATCGAGCTTGCTAGTGCAGCCTGGACATAGGAATCGAGCCTTATAGAGCACGGCGTATCGGTTCGATCCCTATGTCATCAATCGTGGCTCTTGAATAGTGGATTGTATTCATCCATTAGAACGCGCCAATCACCGGTATAT
Organism: uncultured Enterobacteriaceae bacterium; assembly: GCA_964394115.1. GTDB lineage: Bacteria > Pseudomonadota > Gammaproteobacteria > Eutrophobiales > Eutrophobiaceae > 2-02-FULL-61-13. The sequence continues at coordinate 2,546 of CAYMXG010000006.1, forward strand.
CAGGATACCAGCGACGCCCTGCTCTCCCAATATGGGCCTGTCTTTTTTAGCAATTCGATCATTTCCTGCGCAGGCACCGGCCTGCTAAGCAAAAAGCCCTGCATGTGATTGCACGAGCCGGCCTGCAGGATGCCCAGCTGCTCCCTGGTTTCGACACCCTCGGCCACGATGTGCAGCTTGAGACTGTTAGCCAGGGCGATAATCGCGGCGACGATGGCGGCGTCCTCGGCGTTACTTGCAAGATCGCGCACAAAGGACCGGTCGATTTTTATGGTCTGTACTGAAAAGCGTTTCAGATAATTCAGCGATGAATGGCCGGTCCCGAAATCGTCGATGGCCACTTTGATGCCGATCGCTTTTAACGCGTCAAGATTAGCCAATATGGCCTTATCGTCCCGCATCAGCAAACTTTCCGTAATCTCCAGTTCCAGGGCGTCGGACGGAAGCGCAGCGGTACGGAGTGCACTGGAAACCCTTGCGGCGAAATCAGCCAACGAGAATTGCCGGCTGGAGACATTGACCGACATGCGCAGCGGTACCGAATACAATTCCCGCCACGTCATCGCCTGACGACAGGCCTCGTACAACACCCAGTCGCCGACCGCCGCGATCAGGCCGGTATCCTCCAGCAGCGGAATGAACTCCTGCGGACCGACCAACCCCCGCTCGGGATGCTGCCAGCGTATCAGTGCCTCAACGCCGATGATCTTCCATGTAGAGACGTCGATCTGCGGCTGGTAATGCAGGACGAATTCCTTGTTCTCCAGCGCCCGGTACAGGCGTGTCTCCAGCATTAAATGACTAAATGACCGGCTGCTCATCTCGTCCGAATAGAACTGGTGCGAATTGCGCCCTTGCGCCTTGGCGCGGAACATCGCGATGTCGGCGTTCTTCAATAACGTCTTCGCATCGTCACCGTCGTCGGGGAACAGGCTTACCCCGATACTGGCGGTGACCACTAATTCCTGACCGCCAATAGTAAACGGCGTTTCGAGGGCCTTGCGAATCTGCCGGATCACCGTCGACACCTCGTCCACCGATTGGACGTCCTCGATCAGAACGGCGAACTCGTCGTCTCCCAGGCGGGCGACCGTGTCGCCGATCCGCAGGCACTCGGTTAACCGCTCGGAAACGACCTTTAACAAGGTATCACCAATCGGATGCCCCAGCGTGTCGTTGATGTTCTTGAAGCGGTCGATGTCGAGCGACAGTACCGCCAGCCGGTGATCCGAGCCGTTGCGTTTCTTGAGCGCATGGCCGATAAGCTCCTGGAATAGCAGACGGTTCGGCAGGTCAGTAAGAACGTCATGATAGATCAGGTACTGCAGACGTTCTTCCGTCTGCAAGCTCTCGGTGATGTCCTTGCCGGTTGAGATAAAGTGGCTGATGGTCCCGTTGGCGTCCTTCAGTGGCGTGATGGTCTTTTCCTCGTAATACAGCGCGCCGTCTTTGCGGCGATTAATGAATACATCGCGGAACGGCTCGCCGCCAAGGATCGTTCGCCAGAGCCGGTCATAATAATTCGGTTGATGCTTGCCGGATTTGAGGACTGCGGGTTTTTTGCCGAGGATCTCGTCCCGGTCAAAGCCCGTGACCGCCGAGAACGCCGGGTTGACATACTCGATCACGCCATCGGCATCGGTAATCATCACCGTGTCGGCGGTTTGCTCGAGGGCACGCGACAGTTTTTCCCTTTCCTTTTCCGCAGTCGAGCGTTCCGTGATGTCGCTGAAGGTGGTGCAGACCTGAAACGGCCGGGCTTTCCCGTCGCTGAACCGCGGTGTGACGTTGAGGACAATCCACCGATGCCGCTCCTCGCGCGGGTTGAATATACCCATTACAATGTCGTGAAGCGTCACGCCGGTATTCAACGAGACCATCACCGGATGGTTTCCCGTCCCGAACGCCGTGCCGTCAGAATGGATCGCCCGCCAACGAGGATCTGTTGCGCCACGACCGGTCATTTCATTCCGGCTCAGGCCAAAAATGCTTTCCGCAGCAGGATTGGCCTCGACAAGGTCGCCGTGCGCATTATAGAAAACGACCCCCTGTGCCATGGTTTCAAACAGGAAATTATGTTTCGCCCGGGTTTCCTTCAACGCCGTCGTCTTTTTATCGACGCAGGCCTCGAGTTTCTGGCGGGTCTCATCGAGCTCCTGTTCCGCCTGTTTACGGGCCTGCTCCCGTTTAAACGCCTCTATCAGGGTTTCGCAAGTGGTGATAAATGGCTGCAGGAATGCCACCAGCTCGTCACCATCTTCCCCGGCCGGATAATTGGCGATACCGATCATGCCGATCAACGTCTTTCCGCTGTACAAGGGCAGTCCTAGAAAGCGGTCCAGGGCGGGATGCCCCGGCGGCAGTCCCCCGCGGCGCGGGTCCGTGGCCGGGTCCGACGAGACAACGGGCTCGCCGGTTTTGATGACGTGACCAAAGAGGGTATCGAGATTGTGGAACTCCATGCCGGTAGGCATGTGCTTTTCATAGAAATCCTGCGTTGATTTGTTCCAGGCGATGTTTGTAATTGCCCGCATTTTCAGGTAAGGGCCATTCGCGTCGTGCAGGATCTCACCGATGAAACCGTAACCGCTGTCGGTGATGTCCAGGATGCTATTCAACAGGCCAGTAAAGAGCTCGTGGGACCCGATATCGGCAATATATTGATGTTGGGCATGGCTGATCGTTTGCAGCAACGCGTGTTCTTTCAGAGTCGGGATGGATCCACTTTTTTTAGCACGTAGTTTCTTTTTATCGATCACCTGGCGTTCTCCCGGGAGTTTGATCATCAAACAGATTTTTATTGTTTTTTGCAGGGCCCAAGACACCGGACTGCACTGGTTGTCTGACAGCTACCTCTCCATCCCTGGAAACGCTATTTCAGCCTGTGAGTTCAAGACCTTACTGATATTGTTTTCAATCGTTTCCTCCCGCTCGGTCACCATGAATGTGCCCCAAACGATACTAAATAATGACTGATAATGTAAGGCTATTTCTCATACTGTATCTCTCAGGCTTATTGTGCGTGTGTGGCGGTTGCTGAGGATGACGTCGCCGCCGGATTTTCAGAACGGGCGAGCGTAGAGGCGCCGGTAGCCAGTTTTTCTAACACTCCCCCAGCGTTGAATCCCGACTCAAACACTCTGTAATTCTACCGATAACGGTGTGGGTTAATCGGCCAAAGCCGGCCGAGTACCGGGCCGTTGCCCACTTCAGGGACGGGTTACAAAAGATGTTGCACGAGGCGCCGTGGCTCTGGACACGCCAAGTCCACCATACTTCTACATTCCATTTGTAGTACGTCGCGTCCGAGATATCCATCTTGCGGCAGACCTCTTCGACGCGCGTGCCGGTCTCCGCTGGCTTCAGGGCGTAGGCAATCTGTTACTCGCTGAACGTCGATTTCTTCATGGCAAATCCTCCTCTCTCAGGGTAACGAATTCGCCGGAAATCTCTACTTTACAGTGATGCAGTTTTAAGGGGGGGACGTCATTTTTATTTTCTGGTGTTTAAACCTAACCCAACGGTCTTCGCGAGATTTATCAGTTATGTTCTAGTCAAGTAATCTTTCGACGCTTCCCGGAGAATTCCACGGTTTGATCGATCAGCCCGATTTGAAGGCCTCTTCGTCTATTGACAAACCGTCAGTCACGCTTGCATCTTTCACCCCCCCTGTAAGGCGAATTTTTAACAACAGATTGTTGCGGGAATCGGCATTGTCCAGCGCTTGCTCCATAGTGATCTTTCCAGCGCTATAGAGCTCATATAAGGACTGGTCGAAAGTCTGCATTCCGACGTCGGAGCTCCTCTCCATGACCTCTTTGATCCCGTCGATGTCACCCTTCTCGATCAGTTCCGAGATATAGGGCGACTTAACCATTATCTCGACAGCGGGCACACGTTTACTGTCAACGCCGGGCACGAGACGCTGTGATATCACCGCTTGCAGGTTAAGCGATAAATCCTGTAGTAATTGGTGATGCGCCGAATCCGGAAAGAAATTGATAATACGGTCCAGCGTCTGATTGGCGGTGTTGGCATGCAGGGTGGAGAGGCATAAATGCCCAGTTTCAGCATAGGCAATGGCGTGCTGCATGGTCTCGCGATCACGGATTTCCCCGATAAGGATCACATCCGGCGCCTCACGCAGGGCATTCTTTAGTGCATTGGAATAACTGAGTGTATCTTGGCCAATCTCGCGCTGATCCACGACGGATTTCTTGTGTCGGTGGATGAACTCGATGGGCTCTTCGATGGTCAGGATGTGGCCGGTCTTGTTGCAGTTGCGATGGTCAATCATCGCCGCAAGCGTGGTGGATTTACCTGATCCGGTCGCACCCACGAGAAGGATCAAGCCTCGCGGCTCCATCACAAATTCTTTCAGGATCGCCGGGAGATGGAGTTCCTCTATCGACGGAATCCGGCTTTTGATGTAGCGGATAACCATGGCGACCTCGCCACGTTGACGATAGATATTCACACGAAAACGTCCGACATCATGCACCGAAATGGCAAGGTTCAGTTCCAGACTTTCTTCGAAGGTCTTTTTCTGCTCGTCATTGATGATGCTGTAGGCAAGTTGCTTAACCGCCCCGGGCTGGAGTAGCTGATCGCCCAGAGCAGAGACCATGCCTTCGATCTTGATGTTGACCGGGGCACCGGTACTGAAAAAGAGGTCCGAGGCGTTCTTTTCGGACATCAGTTTCAGATAGGCTGCTATGTCCATAGGGCTGCGTCTCCAAAACAATTACTCATTAGTAAGGATTCCAGTTATTCATTCACCGTGCATCTCGCAAACAAACAGCCTTATTACTCCTGACGTTGGCTCGGTCATAGTATTGCTACTACCCCCGCTACTTAGTCGAAACCTCGTGCGTAGGTCCACCGGGTCCCCAGGGCGATTCAACTAGCCAGCGCGAAAGCTCTTCGGCGGGAAGTGGCCGACAAAAATAGTAACCTTGACCAATATCGCAGCGAAACGCCGTTAGCATCTCCAGAATATCTTTATCTTCCACACCCTCAGCAACAACGTTTAGACCGAGGTTTTTCGCAAGATCAATGGTGGAACGCACAATAACGGCATCATTGTGGTTACTGGTTATGCCGGAGACAAAAGAGCAGTCTATCTTCAGCTCATTGACCGGCAGTTGTCTCAGATAGGCCAGCGAGGAATAGCCGGTACCGAAATCATCAATGGACAATTTAAGACCGATTGCGCTCAAACGTGTAAGTACCTTTATCGCACTTTCCGGTCGGGTCATCACGGCGGACTCGGTGATCTCCAAGGTGAGGCGATCTGCATTAACCTGATGTGTTTCGAGGAGCTGCGTAATGTTCTCCGATAACCCGGGGTCGAGCAGGTTACGTGTAGATAGATTGACGGCGATTGTGAGATCGATATCAGCCTCTGCCCAATGTTTGCACTGGCGGATCGCCTGCTCTAGCACCCAGAGTGTGAACGGCCGAATCAGCCCGGATCGCTCAATCAGCGGGATGAAGTCGCCAGGGCAGATTAACCCCTCAACGGGATGTTTCCAGCGCGCCAATGCCTCCACACTCGTTACTCTGCCGCTCTTGAGATCTATTTTCGGCTGGTAATAGAGTGTCAGTGCCTGGTCGTTGATCGTCTGCCGTAACTCCCCAAGAAGCTTTAGTCTGTGCAGGCTGTATGGAACATCTTGGGGGTCATAAATACTGAAACCAGTCGTTTCATTCTTTGCCACACGCATCGCGATGTCCGCATGCTGTAATAGAATGGCCGGTTCATCACCATGATCGGGATACACCGCGATGCCTATGGCGGCTTCAATCTCAAGCGGAGTGTCTTTGATGACGAATGGTTGTTCGAATAGAACCTGAACCTTCCTCGCTACGAGGGGTATGTTGTCAGTCCCCATCGTTGGCAACACGATGACAAACTCGTCCCCACCAAGACGAGCTATTGTATCGCTTGCGCGCAATATTGTTTTCAAACGCGCCGCCACCATCAGTAATACTGAGTCACCGAACTGATGCCCAAAGACGTCGTTAACCTCCTTCAGGCGCACCACGTCTATTAAGAACACAGCGACGGGTTCTGTTTTCCGTTCCGCAGCTTTCAGGGCTTGCTCCAGACGATCATGCAGCAAAGAACGGTTGGGTAGTTCGGTAAGCGTGTCATGCAACGCCTTGTGTTCGAGTTCGGCAATGTAATCTTTTCGTTCGCTGATATCCCGGACGATCGCAACGAACACGGGAGGCGTCTCGGCGCTGGAAAGCTGCAGGCATACCTCCACGGGATAGCGGGATCCATCCTTGCGTAGATGTTCGTTCTCGAACGTGATTTGTGGTTTCTCCCGACGGCGTAACGGATCGAGCAAGGCATTGAATTGCTCCACGGTAAATTCAGGCATTAGTTCAATCGGTGTCAGATGCTTTAACTCGTCTATTGAGTAGCCGAGATTTTTACAGGCGCCGTCGCTGACCTGAATGAAATGCAGTGAAGTTGCTTCAAATGCGTAAATCTCGTTCCAGGAACGTGCAAGGATGCGACCCATGCGTGCTGAGAGTACTTCAACCTGGCGATGCTCGGTAATATCATCTACCAGCGAGGCCATACCAATCATCTTGCCGTCCGCATCGATCAGCAACGTGTTGTGCCACGCACACAATCGCGTGTGTCCGTTCTTCGTGGTATTCTCCATAATGAGACGAGGCTCATCATCATTCGCCGATATATCTTTCCAGAATATATCCTCCTCTTTTTTGACGCTTCTCGGTCCCGGCATAATCAACTCTGCCGCATAATGCCCTATCGCCTCTTCCCTGGTATAGCCAAAAACCCGTTCAGCGGACGGGTTCCAATCAGTAACCTTGTAGTCCTTACTCCACTCGATGACACAGAGTGGCGTTCGGTCACGGTGCAAGCGCATACGTTGTTCGCTCTCGGCGAGACGGGCCTGACTGTCGCGAAACGCGCGTTGCGATGCCTCTATTCGGGATTCGGTTCGCCCCAATAGCCAGTAGAAAAATGCCAGCAACAGGCTGCCGAGCAACAGCATGCCGGCGCTGACCGAAAAAAGCGTTTCGTAATTACTGTTGATGCGGGCGGTTACATCGCGCAGCACCAGCATGTTGCCGACCTCGCGATCCCCGGCATCCCGTAGCGCCACGAACACCGACCGGTAGCGCCGGCCGATCCACGACAAGCCGGCGCCGGCAGGGGTCGAGTGGTCGGAAGACCGGGCGAGTGCCGCGCTCAGCAACTCGGGCTGCACGGCACGGGTTTGCAAGGCAATCACCGCGTTCTGAAGAAAGCTCCAATTCGCGTCACGACCAAGCATGCGCATTCCGGCTTCCCAGTTCGCCCGCTCCAGATAGCGATGGTCTATGACGAGAAAAAGATCGACCCCGAACACCGACGCGATATCCGCGACCAGATGCTCGACCTCCTCGCCAAGCTCTATATAGCCCAACAGCCGACTGCCCTCGTGTACCGGGGCGACTGCACGTAAGGTAAAGGTACCGAGTGGGCCGAGTTCCACACCATAAGACATCTCGCCGCTGCGCACGGCGGCAAGCATGGTGTAGCGGGAAATAGTATCGCCATAGCGTTCGGGCTGATGGACCCGCAGCAGGTTCACCCGCTGCGGGTCGTGAAAATACATGTGGGTAATTCCGTGCCGCGACTTGACGCGTTGAAACAACGGCTGTGCGCGGGACAGTAGGGCCTCCCGGTCCGCTGTCTTTAAGGCGGTGCGCAACTCGACGTCGTCGACAAGTCCTTCGAGGGCGGCCATTAGTTTGTGGGCATGCTCTTTAATCGCCGCCTGGTAAGATCCCTGCAAAGCTTCGACGCTACGTGCGAGGTCCTCATCGATGTGCTCGTTCTCCTCCCGAATCACGCTGAAAATAAAAACAGCCAGCGCAAACACTGACAAAAGAACCCAAGGCACGAGAATGCGTAGTCTGAGATTAACCGTTTCCATCCAAAAGACCCCAATGCGTGCACACAGGTAACAGTAGTGCCCGCAGACGCCATATTTCCTTACGTGGCGACCGGGTTATCGGTAGGGGTAGATAGTTCTGAAGGTAGGAACCCACTGATTACTGCCGGGCCTAGCTTAAGATAACCGCGGTTAACAATACGGCTGTTTCAGTAACCTCGACCAATGCCCCGGCCGTATCACCGGTGCAACCACCAATGCGCCGCCGCATCATTCTACGCATTAAGAAGAACACCAGGGCTGTAGTCATAATCAGCCATATAGTGGTGATCCCGCTGATAACGACTAAAGCGGCCACAGTCGCCGCTATGATGAGACGGGAGCCGCGTGGCTGGTGGTTGGCAAGCGCAGTGCCCAAACCTTGGCATCGAACATAAGGTGTGGTCAGAAATAATATCGGCAGCACTGCCCTGCCTAGAATGGGCGCGAGCAGTAATGCCTCCCAGGTTCCGGCAATTATGCTGGCATGTAACGCCACGAATTTGATAAGTAACAACAACACAATAACAACCACTGCGGCAGGGCCACAGTGGGGATCTTTCATGATAGCGAGTGTCCTGTCCCGGTCACCCAGACCACCAACCCAAGCGTCGGCACTGTCGGCGAGGCCATCGAGGTGCAGTCCTCCCGTCAATGCTACCCACGCGGTGAGCAGCAACGCTGCGCCTAACAACGCGGGCACTCCATTGAGCACCCAGGCGAGGGCCGCGAGTAGCGCTCCGATAAGCAAACCAATCAACGGATAATAGTTAAGCGACCGACCGACCTCATGTCCTTCAGGATAGGAGGTAAGTTGTACCGGTAGCTGTGTCAGGAACTGTAGAGCAATCAGAAACGGACGCATTAGAACATGCTCCCGTCGCCGACCACATAACTACCTCCCCTTGTGCTATCTATGCTGACACGCCTTAGTGCAGCGTGCCCTATCTCAAATTCAAGCAGGCGTTGGATGGGGTGTTGCAGGATATGGCACAGGATCACACGCATGACGCCACCGTGGCTGATAAGCAGGATCTTTTCCTCGCGATGATTCGCAACAATGTTGTGCCAGGCAGACAGTACGCGTGCCTCGAAGGCTGTTAGTGGTTCCGCCTGAGGTGGCGTGTGTTGCAGTGGATTTTTCCAGAAACGACTCAGTGCATTGGGATCTATCGCCATAAGCTGCGCCGCAGTGCGCCCTTCCCATGCGCCGAAGTGCATCTCTTTAATTCGCTCATTGAGATCGACGGAGATTGAATGCTGCTCTGCCAAGGCATGAGCAAAATCAGCGCAGCGCGCCAATGGTGAACTGATAATGTGATCCCAGCCTGCTTCGCTTTCCACCGCCGCCCACATCTGGGCCCAGCCGAGTTCGCTCAACGGATCATTGATGCTGCCGCGAAAACGAGCGCCGCCCTCAGTTTCACCATGACGCAGCAGATCAATGCAGGTGGTTTGTTTCATGCTGACTTAGCATTTCTCCGAGACTTGCGCCTCGCTAAAGGTCGCCATGTCGTTGTGCAGCGCGCAGGCCATGCGCAGCAGCGGCACGGCGACCGCAGCGCCGCTGCCTTCGCCGAGACGCATGCCCAGATCAAGCAGTGGCCGCGCACCGAGGGCGTCAAGTACCGCGCGGTGTCCCGGTTCGGCCGAGGTGTGCGAGAACAACAGCCATCCCCCGACCCCGGGGCACAGACGCACGGCAGCGAGTGCCGCTACCGACGTGATGAATCCGTCCACCAGCACCGGCAGTCCCATTTGGGCGCAGGCCAGATAGGCGCCGGTCAGGGCCGCGATCTCGAAACCGCCGACGCGGCGTAGGGCCTCCAACGGCGAATGGATATGGCCGGCGTGCATATCGAGCGCGCGCTGGATGACGCGCGCCTTGTGCGAGACCCCGGCGTGATCGAGTCCCGTGCCGGGGCCGGCGAGATGCTCGGGTTCTGCGCTGAGCAAGACGCAGGCCAGCGCCGCCGCCGCTGTGGTGTTGGCGATCCCCATCTCGCCCCCGACAAAGAGCTGGCAATCGTTAAACCGGGCGCGCTCGGCCGCATGCCGGCCGGCGGCGAGCGCGCAAGCGAGCAGGTGTTCGGTCATCGCCGGCCCCATCGTAAAGTTGGCGGTGCCGGGGCCGAGTGCATAGTTCTTCACGCCATCCAGCAGGCCGGTGTCGTGGGCCGTGCCCATATTGATGACGTCGAGTTCGGCGCCGAGGACGCGGGCCGCCACGCTGATGGCGGCGCCACCGCGGGCGAAGTTCTTCACCATCTCGGCAGTGACAACCTGTGGAAAGGCGGATACGCCCTCGGCCGCCACGCCGTGGTCGCCGGCAAACACCGTGATGTGCACATGGTCAACACACGGCTGTTCCGTGCCCTGAAGTGCGGCGAGGCGAATGGCGATCTCTTCCAGGCGGCCGAGGGCCCCGGGCGGTTTGGTGAGCCGAGACTGGCGTGCCTCGGCGGCCTTTCGGGCGTCGGTATCGGGAAGGGCTGCCGGTATGTTCAGCCATTCGATCGTGGCCAGTTCATTCACATGCGTTCTCCTTTCAAGATATGGGGCAGACCGGCGACGGTCAGGATCACCCGGCCGCAGATCTGCGCGAGTTCCTGATGTAGCCGGCCGGCTTCGTCGCAGTAACGGCGGCTGAGATCACCCAGCGGTGTCACGCCCATGTTGGTTTCGTTGCTGACCAGGATGAGCTGGCCCGCGAGACGCGGCAGCGCCGCGAGTAGCGCGGCGCGCTCGCGCTCGAACAAGGCCGCATCTTCCGCCGTCAGCAGATTGGTGAGCCAGAGCGTCAGGCAATCGACCAGCGCGCAGTGTCCAGCGGTCGCGTGTTCCTCCAGCGTCCTTACCAGCCGGACCGGTTCCTCGATCAGATGCCAATGGTCCGGCCGCTGCGCGCGATGTGCCGCAATACGCGCGCGCATCTCGTCGTCCTGCGCGGTGGCGGTGGCGATGTAGGTGACTGGCAGGCCACCTTCGATGGCGATGCGTTCGGCCAGCCGGCTCTTGCCGGAGCGCACGCCGCCAAGGATCAGGGTTTTGAGATTCGTCATGCCGGTACCGCCGCGACGCCCAGGATCGATCGCAGCCGCGCGGTATCAAGGTGCCGCTCCACTGCATCAGCCAGCCGGTCGATGGCGGTCTCGCGCAAGCGGTGATAATCCACTGGTCGAGGCGCACATAGTCCTGCCCACCCGAGCAATGCGGCGCAGGCATCGTCGCGCTCGAACAAGCCATGCAGGTAAGTACCCAATATTTGATCATCGTCGCTCATTGCCCCGTCGGTCGCTCCCGGCATCCTGCCTGCCGCGACACTGGCGCATCCCCGTGCGTCGGCATGGGTGTCGAGGTGGACGGCGGGGCGAGCAAGTGCCGCGCCTTGCGTGACGCCGGCATGGATCTCGTAACCGCTGATGACGGCATCACCGATGACAAGCCTGCCCCGTACATTACGCAGCTGTTTTTCCTGCTCCAATGTCGTCTCCAGGTCGAGTAACCCCAATCCCTCGATACTGCCCGGATCTCCTTCGATACCGTACGGGTCATGGATCAACTTGCCCAGCATCTGAAAGCCGCCGCAGATGCCGATGAGTCTGCCGCCGTAACGCAGGTGGCGATGAACCGCACCCTCCCAGCCCTGGTCGCGCAGCCAGGCCAGATCAGCGCGCACGCTCTTGGAACCCGGCAAGATGATCAGGTCGGCTGGAGGAACCGTTTGACCGGTTCCGACAAAACACAGATCCACTTGCGGGTGCAGACGTAACGGGTCGAAATCGGTGTGGTTGCTGATGCGTGGTATGACGGGCACAACGATACGCAGAGCACCATCTGCGTTCATGGTCTGGCGGGTGTCAATCGCATCTTCGGCTTCCAGGTGCAGGTCGTGCAGATAGGGCAGCACGCCCAGTACCGGTTTGTCGGTATACTGCTCCAGCCAATCCAATCCAGATTCCAGCAGCGCCATGTCCCCACGAAAGCGGTTGATGACGAAACCCTTGATGCGCGCACGTTCACTTTCGCTCAGAAGCGCCAATGTTCCGGTGATATGAGCAAACACGCCGCCACGATCGATGTCGGCAATGAGTATCACCGGACAGTCCACGGCCTCGGCAAATCCCATATTGGCAATGTCGTTCTCTCGCAGATTGATCTCGGCCGGCGATCCTGCCCCTTCGACAATAATGGCACCAAAACGGGCGGCAAGGCGTTGATAGGATTCCAGCACTGCGTTGCGGGCACTGCGTTTGTAGTGATGGTAATTGCGAGCGTTCATATTGCCGACTGCGTGCCCTTGAATGATGACCTGCGCACCCGTATCAGTATTGGGCTTGAGCAGCACAGGATTCATGTCGGTATGGGGTTCCAGCCTGCAGGCGAGCGCCTGCACCGCCTGGGCGCGGCCAATCTCGCCGCCGTCCGTAGTTACTGCACTATTGAGCGCCATGTTTTGAGGTTTGAATGGTGCGACGCACACACCTTGCCGGACCAGCCAGCGGCATAACGCTGTCACCAGCAAACTCTTACCGGCATCCGAGGTGGTGCCCTGAACCATCAGCGTGCGGGCGGTCATGCGCGTGCCTCGGCAAGATCCAGCATCGTCGCGTAGGCCAGCGCCACATCCAGTCGCCGCCAGTCTGCTTCATTTTCTGGCAGACCGAAGCGCAGGCTGGAAGTCTCCGAGAACAGGCGGGTCAGAATGCCGTGGCGCGCGAGTCTGTCATGCAGATGCACCGCCTCCGGCGTGCGCAACCACTGGAACAGGGCGCAGCCGCCATCGGGTGTGAGTCCATGCTGTGTAAGTAACAGACGCAAGCGTACGCTGTCATCAAGCAGGTGTTGGCGTGCAGCCTGTTGCCACGCACGGTCTCCAAGCGCCGCCGTTGCCACCCAGCGCGCGGGGGCGTTCACCGCCCACGGGCCGAGCCGTGCGTTGAGTTGCGCCAGCAATTGAGCTTGCGCACATACAAAACCTACTCGCGCCCCGGCCAGGCCGAAGAACTTGCCCAGCGAGCGCAGCACGATCAGGCCGGGGCGTGAACTATAGTCGCAAAGGCTTTGTTCAGGCGTGACATCCATGAATGCTTCATCTACCACCAGCCAGCCGCCGTGCGCCGCCAGTTGCGCATGCCAGTCGAGCAATTGAGCCGCCGCGAAGGTCGCACCGGTGGGGTTATTCGGATGAATGAGCACCAGCACGTCCGAGCGCGGCACGGCATCAATCACTTGTTCTGCTGTGACGTGCATCACCGTGTGCCCCGCCTGTCGCCAGACGTGGGCATGTTCGGCGTAAGCGGGCGTGAGCACACTGACGAAGCAAGTGGCGCGTAGGTGGGGCAGTGCCTGGATCGCGGCCTGTGAGCCGGCGACGGGCAACAGATGTTCGGTGCCGTAGTACGCGCGCGCGACCTGTTCGAGCTCGTCGTCATCTTCGGGGAGACGCGCCCATGTCGAGGATGGCAGTGACGGCACCGGCCAGCCCTTAGGATTAATTCCCGTAGAGAGGTCGAGCCATGCCTCGATCGGTATGCCGTACCGTTTGGCCGCTTGTTTTAGTCTGCCGCCGTGCTCAAGCATGGGCGAGTCCAGCAACGACGACAAACAATCCAAGCCACAGCCACACGCCATGCCTCACCAGTCTCAGCGCACGCTCAATGTCGCCGATCTCAGGCGCCGCGCCTGCACCCAGAATGGGGCGCTTATGCCACTCACCCCGATAACGCGCTGGCCCACCAATGGAGATGCCCAGCGCCCCCGCCCCGGCCGCCATCACCGGCCCGGCATTGGGGCTGTCCCAGGCCGGCGCCTGGGCCAGCCAGCAGGCCAAGGCCTGCCGGGTTTTGCCGAGCAGGGCATAGGTCAGCGCGGTGAGTCGCGCTGGCAGGTAATTCAGCACGTCGTCCAGGCGCGCGGCGGCCCAGCCGAAATCCCGGTAGCGTTCATTGCGGTAGCCCCACATGGCATCGAGCGTATTGGCCAACCGGTAGAGCACGGCGCCGGGTGCCCCTGCGACGGCGAACCAGAACAGCGCGCCGAACACGCCGTCGTTGCCGTTCTCCAGCACCGATTCGGTGGCAGCAGCAGGGATGTCCAGCGCTGCCGAATCGCGGCTGACCATACGCCCGACCAGACGACGCGCTTTATCGTCATCGTTATTCAGTAACGCTATCGCGACAGGCCGGGCATGGTCGTGCAGGCTTTTGTGGCCGATGGTGAAATAGAGCATGCACAGGCTGAACACCACGCCGACATCGGGTAGCGCGACCAGTGCCGCGGCGGCGGCCGTGAAGGGCAGGAGCAACAGCAGCACGGCAAATGCGCCGCGTATTTTGCGTGTCCGTGGCGGCTCAAGGGCGTCGCCATAGAGTCCGCCCTCGACACGATCGGTCAGCCTGCCGAAGCCGACCAAGGGATGCAGTTTGCGTGGTTCACCCAGTAACCAGTCCAGCAGCACGGCGGCCAGAGCCAACAGTGCGGTTGTCATCATTGGCTCTCTGCCCAACGCTGACCGATGGCGTTCAACTGTCGCACACCATCGGTCAGCGCCGCCGGCCCCGGTTGGAGAATATCGCAGGACTTGATTTCATAGAGATGGCCATTGCGCACCGCCGGGATCGTTTCCCAACCCGGCCGTTCGCACACCTGTTCGGGCCGGAAGCGCTTGCCGCACCAGGAACCGATAATAATGTCCGGGGCACGCCGTATCACTTCCCTCTCATCGGCGACGATACGTCCCTTGGCGGATTGTGCCTGTGCCAATTCAGCAAAACAGTCTTCGCCACCGGCGATGGCGATCAGTTCCGACACCCAGCCGATGCCGGAGATCAATGGCTCATTCCATTCCTCGAAATAGATACGCGGCCGACGCGGCAGTGTGGCGGCGGAACGCTCGATGTCCGCCAGTCCTTCGTGTAACTCCGTGATCAACGTTTGCGACTTCGCCGTGGCATCGACCATGGCGCCCAGCATACCGATCATGGCGAAGATGCCCGCCACCGTGCGCTGGTTAAATACATGCACCGCAACGCCGGCGCGGATCAGTTGCGCGGCGATCTCGGCCTGCAGGTCGGAAAAGCCCAGTACCAGGTCCGGTTTCAGCGCAAGGATATTGTCGATCTTCGCGCTGGTGAACGCGGACACTTTCGGTTTTTCCTTGCGCGCTTGCGGCGGGCGCACGGTGAAGCCGGAAATCCCCACGATGCGATGCTGCTCGGCGAGCAGGTACAGCGTCTCGGTGGTCTCCTCGGTCAGGCAGACGATGCGTTGCGGGCCCTTGCCAGTGTCGACCTTCATGCGGGCGCCTTCGTGTTGCCCCATCGGTCATGGAACACCAGTTCCTGCAATGGACGTCGCCGGGTCCAGCCTTCCTGCTCCAGCATGGGCGCGGAATAGAATTCATCGACGCGGCCAATGCAGAGGACAGCCACTGGTTTTGCACCTGTGGGCGTCCCAAGCAATTGCGCGAGCGCCACTGGGTCGAACAGCGATACCCAGCCCATGCCCAGTCCTTCGGCGCGAGCGGCCAGCCACAGGTTCTGGATGGCGCAGGCCACCGAGGCGAGGTCCATTTCCGGCAGCGTGCGGCGACCGAAGACGTAGCGTTCGCGCCCATCCATGAGCGCAACGACCAGCAACTCGCCACACTGGAGTATGCCCTCCACCTTAAGCCGCAGAAATTCCTCCTGGCGCTCGCCCAAGGCCTCGGCAGTAGCTGTCCTTTCCGCTTCGACCAGCTGATGGATTTCACGCCGCAACGCCGGGTCCGTAATGCGCACGAAACGCCACGGCTGCATCAAGCCTACACTCGGCGCGAGATGCGCCGCCTCGAGCAGGCGTGAGAGGACCACCGGATCCACGAGATGGGGCAGGAAGTGGCGCATGTCCCGCCGTTCGCGCATGACACGGTACACCGCCGCGATCTCGGGTTCGGTGTAACGACTCATGGCAGGAACAACTGCGCGCTTGCTTGGGGATTCGATGGAAAATAGAAATGCAGGTAAGAAGCGGTCAGCCGTCCCCGTCGATAGATCGGTTCGGGCGTGCCGTGGTGCCTTGCGGACTTGGAGCACGTAATAGGCTCAAGACCGCACTCCATACGTGAATGGTGAAAAGTGTGCCCCCTGATCTCACCCTCCGGTAGTGGCGCGCGATGCAGACCGAGGTTGGTCAGGCGCGGTTGCATGACGGCCTTGCCGGGGAGCAGTCCCGCCATGGCCGCGGTTCGCCCTTCAATATCGGTGAGCGACTCCAGCAAATACAGCATGCCGCCACACTCGGCGACGATGGGTTTGTCGGCGGCATGGTGCGCGCAAATCGCGTCTTTCATGGACTGATTGGCGGCAAGCCGATCGAGGTGCAGCTCCGGATAACCGCCTGGCAAGTAAACGGCGTCCGTCTCCGGCAGCGCGCTGTCATCAAGCGGCGAGAAGAATATCAGTTCGGCCCCCATCGCGCGCAGCAGATCGAGATTGGCACGGTACAGGAACGCAAACGCTTGGTCGCAGGCAATGGCAATACGTATGTCCCCCAATAGTGGCGAGTGAGATGGCGTGGAGATCGGCGGTGCGAATGCCACGGGTGTCGGCACAGTTTCCTCCACACCACTGAGTGCGGCGGCCGCCCTGGCAATACGGGTATCGAGATCGTCGATCTCGGCGGCCTGTACCAGACCAAGGTGACGATCCGGCAAGGTGATGTCCGCATCGCGCGCCAGCCAGCCGAAAGACACCCATCCCGGTGGCAGACTCTCGGCGAGCATCCCGTAGTGACGCTCACCGGTCACGCGATTGGCGAACACCCCGGCGAAGGGCAGCCCCGCGCGATAGGTCGCGAGCCCATGCGCCACGGCACCGAAGGTCTGGGCCATCGCGCTGCCGTCGATCACGGCGAGTACCGGGATGCCGAACAATATCGCGAGATCTGCACTGCACGGTTCTCCGTCGAACAGCCCCATTACCCCTTCGATCAAAATAAGATCGGCTTCACCCGCCGCTTCATACAAAAGCCGGCGGCAGTGATCCTCGCCGCCCATCCACAGGTCAAGCTGATACACCGGATTGCCGGAGGCCCGCTGCAGTATCATCGGGTCGAGAAAATCAGGACCGGTTTTAAATATGCGCACACGCCGGCCACGGTCGCGATGAAACCGGGCCAGTGCTGCAGTAACTGTTGTTTTGCCCTGTCCAGAGGCAGCTGCGGTGATGAACAATGCGGGGCAAGCTCTCACAGATCGATCCCTTTTTGCGCCCGAACGCCCGCTCGGTAAGCATGCTTAATGTCATGCACCTCACTCAATGTGTCCGCTGCGTCACAAAGTGACTGAGGCGCACCACGTCCGGTAATCACAACGTGCTGCATTGGCGGGCGATTATTGAGGTCTGCGAGGATTGTTTCCAGTTTCAGCCAGCCGTACTTGAGCGGATAGGTCAGCTCATCAAGGACAACAAAATCCAGCGATGGATCACTCAACATGTCCCGCACCACGGCCCAGCCGCGCTGAGCCGTTTCGATATCCTGTGCAAGATTTTGAGTCTCCCAGGTAAAGCCTTCACCGAGCACATGCCAGATCACATTGGGCTGGCGCCGAAAAAAAGCCTCCTCACCAGTATCGTTACGCCCTTTGATAAACTGTGCCACGCCGACTCGCATACTATGACCGAGCGCGCGCGCTACCATGCCGAAGGCCGAGCTGGATTTGCCCTTGCCGTTGCCGGTAAGCACCACCAACAGGCCCTGCTCCCGGTCCGCGCGGGCGATGGCGGCATCGACCACCTTTTTCTTGCGCTGCATGCGACTCTGGTGGCGCTGTTCCCGCCCTTCTATGCTCATGTCGTTATCGCTCCCGCGAAATTCTTACCCTGAAGAGCATAAATGCCTCCATGCGCATCATCCGGCCGTTGCGTTACGCTGGATGAATGCGCCACGCGCCAGCCCTAACAGCGTATGCACCACGGCGGCAATGCCGACGTAGAACACCAGCGATTGCAGATCGCCGGGAAAATACTTCACCAGCCGCGTACCAAACTCGGCGAAGGTCGGTTCGGCAAAGCGGCCCGAGAAGAAATAAAAACCGCCGCTGGAGAACAGTTCGCAGACCGCCGCGCCGGCCAGCATGCCAATAGCAAGCGGCAACAGCGTAGGCCATTCGAAGCGGTGTTGGCCGGCGTACCAGCGGCCGGCGAACCACAACGCGCTATAGGCCGGCAGTAGGAATACGTATGCTGGCGTCAGACAGAAGCCGCTGGCGCCGCCCCAGGTGAACGCGGCGAAGTCCAGTAACCAGGTCAAAGCGAGCAGTCCCGGTAATACCCAGACCGGGCGCAGGTACACACCGGCAAGAAAGAACACCGCCCACGAGGCGCCGGGCAGGCTTTGCAAAGTGGCGAAATGCTGGCCGCGGGTGGCCACGATCAGCAGCGCCAGAGCGATACCGATCATGAGTTGATTACGGGTGGAGAGTGTCAGCATGGTTTGCTCCTTGATGGTGCCTCGGTTGCGATCAGGGCTGATAACGCAGGGTCACGAACAGGCCGCGCCCGGGTTGGTTGAAAAACGCGGCGGTTTCGTAGTCCTTGTCGAGCAGATTCTCGATCCGGCCTTGCAGCCGCCAGTCTTTGGCAAGCAGGTACTCGGCACGCAGGTCGACCGTGGCATAGCCGCCAAGCTCACGGGTGTTGGCCAAGTCGTCGTAGCGCTTACCTTCCGCGTGCAGCGTCGCGCCCAACGCGTACTGACCGAACTGGCGATCCGCATCGAACTGCAACGATTGTTCAGCGCGCCGCGGCAGCACCTTGCCGTTGTTCGCGCCGGACGCACGATTCTCGGGATCGAGCAGCGTTAGATTCGTGTTGAGATCCCAGTCGTCGAGCTGCGTGGTCAATATCGTTTCGAGGCCGCGGATGCGCGCCTGATCAATGTTGGCCGGTGCGAAGGTGCTTGCGTCGAAGGAGATCAGGTTGTCGACGCGGGTCTCGTAGGCGTTGAGCGACCAGTGCCCCCAGCCGGTTTTACCGCCAAGGCCAAGCTCGAAGCTGCCCGACTCTTCGGGTCGAAGGTCGGGATTGCCGAAGCCTGGAAAATAAAGCTCGTTGAAGGTCGGCGCCTTGAAGGCAGTACCATAGGAAGCGGTGAGCCGCAGGTCATTGTCCACTGCATAACCCCAGGCTGTGCCACCGGTGGTGCGCTCGCCGAACTGTTCGTTGTCGTCCCGGCGCAGCGACAGTTGCAGGTCATGAGCGGCAAACTCTCCCTGGTACTGGGCGAACAAGCCCTTGTCATCTCGGGAGGTGACCGCGTAGGCGGTAGTGCTGTCGACCCTGTCATTCTGATAGTCGACACCCAGGGTGAGCAAATCACTGCCCGTGACGGCGAGGTCGTTCTGTAAGGACACGGTATCGCGCTCACTGTCGAAACGGCTCTGGAATGCGCCGTCCTTGAAGTTGTCGGATTCGTCGCGACTGCGGCCCGCAGCCAGGCTTAGCTGCCAGCGGTCCGACGGTGAGAAGCGAATCATCCCGCCGAGGACCTGTTGAGCCGATTCAGATTCGTTGACGAAGCCCCCGTCGAAATCCGTGTCGCCGGTTGTATTCAGCGCGTGAGTATCCACTTCGAGACCGTTATCAAACCGGTAGCCCGCGCGCAGGGAACTGGACACGTTGCGGTAACCGTCCTTGTCAGGCTCGGTGGTGAAACAACCGGCGCCGCCCGGTGAGGGCTTGCCGTCGCAGGCATTGAAACCCTCGGTGTCGACGCCGTCGGCGCTCAGGCTGTACCAGCCGTGCTCGCCGCCACCCGAAACCCCGGCAGATGCGTTATAGCTGCGGTAGCTGCCGCCGCCGACGCTGAAGAACGGCTTGAGCGCACCGCCGCCCTTGCGGGTGAAAATCTGGATCACGCCGCCGATGGCCTCGGAGCCGTACAGGCTGGAGCGCGGGCCGCGCACGATCTCGATGCGTTCGATTTGCTCGATAGGAATATGTTGAAAGGCGGTCGTGCCGAGGGTCGCTGAACCCACCTTGACGCCGTCGATGAGCACCAGCACGTGGTCGGACTCGGTGCCGCGCAGCAACACCGAGGTGGCTTTACCGGGCCCGCCGTTGTTGGTAATGCTGATGCCAGGTACGCCACGTAGCACGTCCTGGACCGATTGCGCCTGCTGGCGCTCGATATCATCGCGTGTAATGACGGTCACCGAGGCAAGTGTCTCGTCCGCCGTCTGGGCGGTGCGGGTCGCAGTGATGATGACGGGACCGATGGCGTTGTCGGCAAGAACAGGGAGAGTAGTCGAAGCGAACAGCAACATAGCCGTTGCCGGCAAACATTTTTTCATTGTTATTTCCTCCGCGCACACCCGCGCGCGATAGCATATTGGATGCAAGATAAGCGGAGGAATTCGGGGCAGGCGTGAACAGAACCGATGTGCGCGCCGTGCATTGCCCTCCGCAATACCGTGATATCGCTTCAGGCCGGTCTCCGGGCTCACGAGCGGGGATATTCCCCGGATCTGCGCCTTCCCGTGCGATTGCACAGTGGCGTGATGCAGACCCTTGACTCGTTTACCGTTGCGGGGGCAGCGCCGGGTTTATTCTTTGCCTGATTATGGCAGGAACGCACCGGCTTCCCGTTTCATCCCTCGGGCGAAAGCCTTCGGGACACCTGAAACAAGCGACGAACTTTAACTATGGCTTGATGCCATGTCAAGATACTAAATTCAAACAGCGCGTTCGTGGCCGCGCATAGGTCAATGGCAATTCTTGTTCAATAGCGCAAATGCTTTGCTCTTGTACACCCATAGTAGATAAGTGCCTATTGATGTCTGATGTATGGCCGAATTGGGTCGACGTGAACCGTCCAGCATCATCGATGTTCCTAATCCTATTGGAAGATAACCGTACCTTTGAATTCCGCCTTCTGGTTCTATTCGAATATCGCGCTTAACGTAGTAAACGACGTTCCAGTAACGACTGTAGATCTCGTCGACCATCAAAAACGCAGTGCACATAAACGCCCTTATTCATTATTCAGAGTCTTCGGCCAGGAGCGGTCATTCAAATGTAGGGAAAACCGTGGCCTTCTCGCTATGTTTTCTTCCCCTATATATCAGAGTACGAAGTAACGTTTTCCATTCACGAAGTTTCCTGCGAAGCAACTGATTCAAAGTGTCTAACCACTTGGTGGACCGAGGTATAAGGGTTGTAATCGTTGTTTATCGCACGTTTCTCGAGCCATTCGGCATTCCTAATTGCCACATCTACTCTGGTAACGAAGCGACATATTTGTCTACTCATAAGTTCGACCGGTAGACAGCATATCAGCGGTATCTCCTGCCAAAATACCACGCCGCTCTGATCGAATAGATCGAACTGCTTAATACGCAATACCGTTATTTCACTACTTACTAACCTAAGGGGCGCTGCCCCTGGCGCGGGTCAATGGTGAAGCCTGCGGCCCACCCGGGGGTGTCCCCTACCTTCCGCGTTCGTTCGTTCCTCTCTCGCTTGTGCAGGCCGGGTGATCCCCCTCCCCCTGCTGGCCATGGCCCCTTGCCTCCCCGTGCTTCGCCAGCCGGGCAGGAGCGCAGGCGCTGGGCGCTGTCGCTCTGAATCCAAAGACAAGGAGAAAGGAAAATGACGATCTACACCAAGATATATCAGCAGCTGGAGACACTCGGGGTAGTTGCGGTACTAGGTGCGGGGGTGGGTAACAGTGTATCGACGGTGGTGGGGTACAAGAATCTATCTTTTGAACGACTCCCCGCGACGATAGAGGGGTCGCAGCGATTTCGACTGGCCTGCTACATGACGCAACGGGGCATGGTGAACATCGAACAGGCCATGGCCGTGCTGGTCTATCCCGATGCCAAAACAGCCGAGGCCCTCAGCCTGCAACAGGCAAAGCCGGCCCTCTTTCAGGAGGTCTACCCGGACCGCGGCGCGGTGAATGTAGCGCTTAAGCGTCAGTTGAACGGGTACTTAAGCTACTGGCTGAGAACCTGCATCGACCAGCGGCATCGGTTCGGAATCCGGTAGGCATGCAGCATTCTGGATAACATCAGACGAGTGGGTAGGCGCGGAACCGAAGCGATAAGGCAGACGAAGACATTAATTCGGTTTCGCGCCCTGGCGCAGAAACAGTAAAGATTGGTCTTTCACTGTCAGCATCAGACTCTGATTGTCGTCCGAGAGCTTTACTGTCCCCTGATCACCTGCTTTACGAGGATCTTTCAGAAGCAGCGTTTCCTTCTGCAATTCCCAATTAAGCACTGATGTCTTTCCTAGCGCATCTACTACTGTGGCAGTACCGTCGTTATTGATAATAAGTACTGTCTTTGAAAACGCAATCTCATTGACCCACGTACCGGTATAATTAACGCTCCCACTGCTACAGGCCATCATACCGAGTAGCAGCGCTGCAATCAGTATTGTGCCGATATGTCGTCGCATGATGTCGCTCCCGTTATCCTTTCCTGTTGTCAAGCACACCGAATACATACTAGGCGTGATAATAGCTTCGTTTAACGCGTATTCCCGATTACCTAGCGATCGTATAACTCTTAATGCCATTCCCGTAATTCTGGGCGACCTGGGTTTGACCGCTGATCTTGGAGGCATCGCCGGGGTCAATAACACGCGTCACAGTAATACCGGTATCGATATTCCAGGTCGTGGATTTGTCGAGCGACCGCTCTGTGTAGCCGGCGAACGTGGTCAAGTTCGCCACGTCGTTATCAATTCGGTGTAGCAGTGTCGGGGTACGCAGCGTCTTCACAATTCTTGCCGTCGCACCGGGCGGCACCAGATACCAGCCACCTATCGGGAGTATTTCTTTACCGGCGGAGTCATTAAATACTTTAAAGGCATTGAGAGGGATGTTAACGGTGGCCATGTCGACGATGTTGCTTTCGTTGCGCGGATAGCCAGGCTGATACTCAACTAGGCTTGAGTAGGCGATTCGCAAGGTGTTGGATAAATTACGTAGTCCTGAACCGTCATCATCAAACGCATAACACACACCGCGTAGTCCGCCATCAGAAACACCGATACTCAAGTTTCCAGAATTAGTAGCGTTAATATCTGTATAGGCGCAGTGATAGGCGGTGCTGATACTTGGGGTGGTCAGACTGTTGGTCGATACTGTATCGCTGGACACATCTTGATAGGCGCTATACTCGGTCTTCGGTGCAATCGTCTGGCCTGTCAGTCTATATAAAAGCGAGTAAGTCCGTTCTTCGTTGGGCTGCGGCTGACCAGCCCAGTGTGTATTGGACAGCCAGCGCGCGTACCATTCTTCGGTTAGTTTTACGCGCGCCTTGTTTTTCCTGACCGCCGTCTCATAACTGTGCTGAACGCTGCTGTTACTGCCATTTACCAAATAGAGGTAATAGCCAACGGGACCAGTGTTGACGTAGGCGTATTCGACGTTGATATCCTGGCTGTCGACCGCGAATCGCGAGGCAAACGGCGTG
>CAYMXG010000007.1:0-11437 GCA_964394115.1 uncultured Enterobacteriaceae bacterium
CGTCGTTGCCGGTGCCGGCACCGACAAACTCCTGCAAGCGCTCACTTACCGAGATCGCCTGTACCGGAGCGAAGGCCAGCGCAAGTACCAGCGCACCGAGGACGCGAATCAGGTTGGAGGTAGCTCCGTGCAAGTCTTAATCCACGCCAGGTAGCCGGCGAGTCCGCCACTGATGGGGACCGTCACGATCTCCGGAAGTTCATAGGGATGCAGCGCCATGATGCGTTCCTCAAGGGCCTGGTATCTATCTGCGGTGGTCTTGATGATGAGCAGAAATTCTTCCTTGTTATCCACCTTGCCGACCCAATGGAAAAATGACTGTACGCCGGGAACAATCTGCACACACGCCGCAAGATGATCCGACACCAGGGTACTGGCGATCTTCTTGGCAGTGATCGAACCAGGACACGTGCTTAATACGAGCAGAAACTGGGGTTTGCCGGGCATATTAACTCTGCGATTGAAGCTGGCATTCTACCGCGAAAATCTCCCCAACACCTTGAATTTCTTGCCAATGAACAGGATGAGTTACGGGCTGCGCGCACTCCGATGCTAAAATCCACGCCCGATGCCGACTGACTTTGATCGGCGCCATTCCCTGCATCCTCACGGAGGAGAAAATCCCGGCACGCCGGGGCCATTTGCCCATGACCGCCAAAACGCGCAGAAATCCCCGCCGGCCCAATCAGGCCGAGCGCAGTGACCCCCATGTCTTGTATGAACGCGCGGTGCAACACGTTGGCGCAGAAGTCGACTTTATTGACGAGACCTTCAGCGCATTGCGCAGTCGCCGCGCTGAACGATTGCGGGAGGATTTTTGCGGGACGGCGAACACCGCCTGTGAATGGGTGCGACGCCGCGGCTCCAATCTGGCCTGGGGGGTGGACCTGAACCCGGCTGTGCTCGACTGGTCGCGCACGCACAAAATCCCGAAACTGACGCCACGCCAGCAACAACGCCTGCGCCTCTTGAATGTCGACGTCCTGCGCGTGCGCACCGAGCCCATGGACGTCGTGTTGGCCATGAACTTCAGTTACTGGGTATTCCGCGATCGCGGCACCATGAAGCGTTACTTCCGCAAGGTGCGCGCCGGGCTGGCTGCCGATGGAATATTCTTCCTGGATGCCTTTGGCGGTTACGAGGCATGCCAGGAACTTGAGGAAAGCACCGTCCACGCCGGCTTCACCTATGTCTGGGACCAGGCCAAATTCAACCCGATCAACAATGACATTACCTGTCATATTCACTTCAAGTTCCGGGACGGATCGCGGCAGGAGAAAGCTTTCACTTACCATTGGCGCCTGTGGACATTGCCGGAATTGACCGAATTGCTGGAAGAATGCGGTTTCAAAGCGACAGTCTATTGGGAGGGCACGGACAAAAATGGCGAAGGAGATGGCAATTTCACCCCCGCCACGATGGGCGAAGCTGATGCCGGGTGGATCGCGTACATCGTCGCCGAAAATCAATGAGCGCGTTGCGATCCGGCGCCCGGTATTTATTTCAGACGGAATCTTCCGGCTCGGCGCGCCTGATTTCCCGCGGCCGAGCCAATTGCAGTACGCGGCCGCTGCCGGGCCTCGTCCCGATCTTGCCGTTGAATTCCAGCACCGCCACGGCAGCGGCGGTCATGAGTTTGCCGCGCTCGTCGCGCGGCGGTGGTTCCGCGGCCAGGTGCGCGATCAGTTCCTCCAGGCCCGGATTATGGCCGACCAGCAACAACGTATCACTGCCGGCGGCATGGGCGGCGATCACGTCCAGTAGCTGGCGCGGCCCGGCCGCGTAGATGCGATCATCGAAAATGATACGTTTGCGCCGGATGTGCAGCTTTCCTGCCACCAGTTCGGCGGTGGCCCGCGCCCGTTGCGCCGGTGAACTGACCACGAGGTCGGGGACCAGGCCGTTTTTTTGCAGCCACTTGCCCATGCGCGGTGCGTCCTTTTCGCCGCGCGCCGCCAATGGCCGGTCGAAATCGCGCCGCAGATTTTCCGGCCAATCCGATTTTGCGTGGCGCATCAGCAGGAGCAGGCTTTTTTTCATCGTCATTTCATCCATGGCGCCATATTTGAAACATTATAACGCCGCAATCACGCGGCGCCGGTCCCGATGAGTCAGCCCGGCTCTGATTCCTTCGCCGCGGTGGATCTGGGCTCGAACAGCTTTCACATGGTCGTGGCCACGTACACTGATGGCCACTTGCAGATAATTGACCGCATCAAGGACATGGTGCGACTGGCTTCCGGCCTTGATGAAAAACGCGACCTGACGCAGGACTCCATGGATCGTGCCATCCAGTGCCTGGAACGATTCGGTCAACGCATTGGCGAGGTGCCGCGCTCCCATGTCCGCGCAGTGGGAACCAACACGTTGCGCCAGGCGCGCAATGGCGCTGCATTTCTCGTTCGTGCGCGCAAAGCGCTTGGACACCCAATCGAGATCATTGCCGGACGCGAAGAGGCCCGCCTCATTTACCTGGGGGTATCACATTCGGTGTACGGCGCCGGCGAGCGGCGCCTGGTGGTCGATATCGGCGGCGGCAGCACGGAGGTGATCATCGGACGCGGCTTTGAACCACGGCTGATGGAAAGTCTGTATATGGGCTGCGTGAACATGAGCGAACAATATTTCAGCGGCGGGGAGATCACCGCCAAACGCATGCGTCGCGCCATGTTGTTTGCGCTGCAGGAACTGGAAAGCATTGAGACCACTTACCAGAAAGCCGGTTGGGACGCGGTCATTGGCGCGTCCGGAACCATCCAGGCGATCCACGATGCCATTCGCGCCAAAGGCTGGGGCGAGGAGGGCATCAGCGCCGATGGGTTGCGGCGGTTGCGCGAATTCCTGGTGGAAACGGGGGACGAGAAAAAACTGGCGCTGGAAGGCGTGTCGGATCGGCGCATGCCGGTTTTCATCGGCGGCGTCGCCATCCTGAGCGCGGTATTTGAGGCGTTACGAATCGATCTGATGCTGATCTCGGACGGCGCACTGCGCGAGGGCTTGCTGTATGAACTCATCGGCCGCAGTCAGGACAAGGACACCCGTGACCAGAGTATTGCCGAGCTTGCGTTGCGTTATGGCGTGGATGGTGAGCAGGCCAAACGGGTGGCAACCACCGCCGGCAGGCTGTTCAAGCAGGCGCAGGGGTCATGGCTGCTGGATGCGCGCGCGGACAGGAAATTGCTGGAGTGGGCGGCGCAAATACATGAGATCGGACTCGCGGTGGCCCATGCCCAGCATCATCATCACGGCGGCTACCTGCTGATGCATTCGGACATGGCGGGGTTTTCACGCCAGGAACAGCGCCACCTGGCGGTGCTGGTGCGCCTGCACCGGCGCAAGTTCGATACACAGGAACTCGCCGGCATGCCCGATGACGAGCGCGAACGCCTGCAGCGACTGTGTGTCCTGTTGCGCCTGGCCGTGGTGTTGAACCGCAGTCGCTCGAGCGCCGCGCCGCCGTCTGTCACTGCCAGCGCGGAGAAGAACCGCATCACCCTGCACTTTCCGGCCCGTTTCCTGTCCGAGCATCCGTTGACACTGGCAGACCTGGAAGGCGAACAGGGGTTTTTGCGCGTCGCGGACATGGAACTGGCGTTTGAGTAGGTGAATTTGTGCAGTAACGGAATTGCACGGCACCCACGGTGAGTCGCATTGGAGCAATCGCGGCGTTACCCGGGCGTCAGAAAATGAATCTGTCCCCGCTGGCCGCGCGCCGCGATCACTGGGAAATTTGGCAGTGGTGATCCAGCAGGGCGCGCTGGGCGGAGCGCGGCTTGTGGCTGCCGGGCCGCAGGCGCCGGTAGCCACCGTCGCTTTGCAGAATCCAGGCCTGGGTGTTGTCGGCCAGGTAGTTGAGCAACCCGAATTCGATGATCTGTTCCCGCGGCCGTTTCTCGTCAATCGGGAAACATGCCTCGACACGGTGATGCAGATTGCGCGGCATCCAGTCGGCGCTGGAGCAGAACAGCAATTCGTCGCCGCCATTAAGAAAGTAGAACACGCGGCTGTGCTCGAGAAATCGCCCGACGATGCTGCGCACCTGGATGTTGTCGGATACCCCCTTCACACCGGGGCGCAGGCAGCACACGCCACGAATGATCAGGTCAATCTTCACGCCCGCCTGTGAGGCGCGGTACAGCGCCTGGATAATGTCCGCATCCACCAGTGCATTCATCTTGGCGATGATGCGCGCCTCCTTGCCGCCAAGCGCATTCTGTATCTCGGTCTCAATGCTGCTGATGATGCCCTTGTAAAGGGTAAATGGCGACTGCAACAACTTCTTCAGCTTGCCGGCGCGCCCGAGCCCGGTGAGCTGGTGGAACATGCGGTTGACGTCCTCCACCATGGCCTTGTCGCAGGTAAGCAGGCTGTAGTCCGTATACTGGCGGCTGGTGCGGGCATGGTAATTGCCGGTGCCCAGGTGCGCGTAGCGGCGCAGACTGCGGCCTTCCCGCCGCACCACCAGGATCATCTTGGCGTGCGTTTTGTAGCCTACGACCCCGTAGACGACATTGGCCCCGGCCTCCTGCAATTCATTGGCAAGTTCAATATTGGCTTCCTCGTCAAACCGGGCGCGCAACTCCACGACCACGGTGACCTCCTTGCCGGCCCGGGCCGCCACTATCAACGCATCCACCACGGCGGAGTCATTGCCGGTGCGATACAGGGTTTGTTTTATCGACAACACATCCGTATCGGCGGCAGCCGTGCGCAGAAAATCAATCACCGGCGCAAAAGACTGGAACGGATGATGCAACAGGATGTCGCCGTTGCGCAGCACATCGAAAATATTGCTGTCCTTTTGCAGGCGCGGAGGCAGATCCGGCGTGAAAGGCGAGAAGAACAATTCCGGCCGTTTCACCAATTCATAGATGGCCAGCAACCGGTTCAGGTTCACCGGTCCCGGCACCTGGTATAAATCGCGCGCCTCGAGACCGAATTTTTGCAACAGGAACTGGCTCAGTTCGCCGGGACAGTTGTCCGCCACTTCCAGGCGCACCGCGTCGCTGAAACGGCGTGACGGCAGCTCGCCTTCCAGCGCCCGCAGCAGGTCATCCACCTCCTCGTCGTCGACCAGCAGGTCGCTGTCGCGTGTCACTTTGAACTGGTAACAACCGGTGGCCTTCATGCCCGGGAACAGGTCGCCCACGTGCGCATGGATGATGGCAGACAACAGCACAAATTCGTGCGGCCCGCCGCTTTGGGCGGCCGGCACATGCACGACGCGCGGCAGCGAGCGCGGGGCCTGCACGATGGCGAGGCGGGTCTCGCGCCCGAAGGCATCCTTGCCCTCCAGCGAGATGATGAAATACAGGTTCTTGTTCAGGACGCGCGGGAACGGATGCGCCGGATCGAGACCGATTGGACTCAGCACGGGCAACACATTCTGATTGAAGTAACTGCGCACCCAGCGCGCCGTGTTCGGGTTCCATTCGGATCGGCGCTGCACCCGGATGTGCTCCCGGGCCAACGCCGGTTGCACCACCTCGTTCAGGACCCGGTACTGCTCCTCCACGAGCTTGTGTGCCACATCACTGATGCGATCGAGCAGGAGTTGCGGGGCAATGTTATCGGGCCCGGATTGCGTGGACCCGTATTTCACCTGTTGCCGGATCCCGGCCACGCGGATCTCGAAGTACTCGTCCAGATTGGTGCTGGCAATGCACAGAAACCGCAACCGCTCCAGCAGCGGCACATCCTCGTCCATGGCCTGGTCGATGACGCGCCGGTTGAACTCCAACTGGCTGAGCTCCCGATTGAAATACAGTTCCGGATTCTTGAGATTGACCGCGTCCATATTCAGCCTGGTTACCCTGATTTGCGCCGGGGCAGGCGCACGCCACCAGTATCGCAGAAAGGGTTAGCGCGGGGTGCGCAACTTGTCCTCTATTTCCTCAAAGCTGATGTGACGCACATCCTTGCCCTCGACGAAGTAGATGACGCTTTCGCAGATATTACGCGCATGGTCGCCAATACGCTCCATGGCGCGCGCCACCCAGATGGCGTCCATGGCGCCGCCGATGTTGCGCGGGTCCTCCATCATGTAGGTAATGAGCTGTCGCATGATGGCGTCGTACTGGTCGTCGGATGTCGGCTCCTTGCGCGCCACGGCCAGCGCCGCCTGTGAGTCCATGCGCGCGAAGGCATCAAGGGCGTCATGCACCATTCTGCGCACGAAATTGCCCATGGAACTGATGCCGATGTAATACTCGCGCGGACCCTGCTTCTCGCTCAGGTCGATGGCCATCTTGGCAATTTTTTCTGATTCATCCCCGACCCGCTCCAGATCGGTAATGGTCTTGGCCACGGCCATGACCAGGCGCAGGTCCCCGGCCGCCGGCTGGCGCCGCGCCAGGATATTCGTGCACTCTTCGTCTATGGCCACTTCCAGGGAGTTCACCTTGAACTCGTTTTTTAGCACCTCCTCTCCCAGGTCCGGGTTGGAATCCGTGAGGGCGCGCAGCGCGTCGATGAGTTGTTGCTCCACCAGGCCGCCCATGCCCAGTACGCGCGTACGGATGTGCTCCAGGTCATTGTCGTACTGGCGGGAAATGTGTTGCGGGATGGTGCCGTTTGCCATGCGTCTGCTCCGTTCAACCGTAACGCCCGGTGATGTAATCCTCGGTCATCTTCTGCGAGGGATTGGTAAATAATGTGCTCGTGTCGGTGAATTCAATCATCTCGCCCAGGTACATATAGGCCGTGTAGTCGGACACGCGCGCCGCCTGCTGCATATTGTGCGTGACAATGATGATGGTGAATCTGTCCTTCAATTCGTAGATTAGTTCCTCGATTTTCAGGGTCGAGATGGGATCCAGCGCCGAACAGGGCTCGTCCAGCAGCACCACCTCCGGCTCGATGGCAATGGCGCGCGCAATCACCAGGCGCTGGGCCTGGCCGCCGGACAGGCCGAGGGCGTTGTCATTCAGCCGATCCTTGACCTCGTCCCAGAGTGCGGCGCTCTGCAGCGATTTTTCCACGACCGCATCCAGCGTGCGCCGGTCGTTGACGCCCTGGATGCGCAAACCATAGGCGACGTTCTCGTAGATGGACTTGGGAAACGGATTCGGTTTCTGGAACACCATGCCGATTCGGCGCCGCAATTCGGACACGTTGACGCCGTTGCCGAAGATGTTCTGCTCGTGCAGCGTGATAGCACCTTCAATGCGCACGCCGTCAATCAGGTCATTCATGCGGTTGAAGCAGCGCAGCAGCGTGGACTTGCCACACCCACTCGGCCCGATGAACGCGGTGACGCGTTTCTCCGGCAATACCATATTGATATTCTTCAGCGCCTGCTTCTCCGAGTAATAAAGATTGAAGTCGCACACATTGATGCAGGGCCTCTCGCGATCAAGGCTGAGCCGCGTCGAGGACTGGGATAACGCCGACAAATCGATGGCATGGGACGGGACGTCGTCCCGGTCCGCAGATGCCAGGACGGACATCGGCGCCTTGCTGGTCTCTTCGTTCATGGAGTCGGGCACGGGGTTAATTCTGCTCTGCTGCACGGTATTTCTCCCTTAGCCTATTACGAATGCGAATGGCTGTCAGGTTCAGGGCCACGATGATGAGCACCAGCAGAAATGCGCTGGCATAGACCAGCGGGCGGGCCGCTTCGACGTTGGGGCTCTGGAAGCCAACGTCGTAGATATGGAATCCCAGATGCATGAACTTGCGGTCCAGGTGCAGGAACGGCGTATTGCCGTCCAGCGCCAGGGACGGCGCGAGCTTGACCACGCCCACCAGCATCAGCGGCGCCACCTCGCCGGCGGCACGGGCCACGGCCAGGATAAGCCCGGTCATCATGGCCGAGGCGGTCATCGGCAGCACCGTGCGCCACAGCGTCTCGGCCTTGGTTGCCCCCAGCGCCAGGCTGCCCTCGCGGATGGCGCGCGGAACGCGCGTCAGACCTTCCTCGGTGGATACGATAACCACCGGCACAGTGAGTAATGCCAGCGTCAGCGAAGCCCACATCAGGCCCGGCGTGCCGAAGGTCGGCGCCGGCAGCGACTCGGCGAAGAACAGTTCATCAATGTTTGAACCGGCAAAGTAGACAAAGAAACCGAGACCGAAGACGCCATACACCACCGAGGGCACGCCGGCCAGATTGTTGACCGCGATGCGGATCAGCTGGGTCAGCGTCCCCTGCTTGGCATATTCGCGCAAATACACCGCGGCAATGACGCCGAACGGCGTCACCAGCACGGCCATGATCATGACCATTAACACGGTGCCGAAGATGGCCGGGAAAATGCCGCCCTCGGTGTTCGCCTCGCGCGGCTCATCACTCATGAATTCCCAGAGCTTGACCGCATAAAAACCCGCCTTGCCGGGAAGTGTCATTTCATTCGGGCGATAGGCGCGTACCACCTTGGCCACGGGCAATTCGTGTTCCGTCCCGTCCGCGAGACGCACAACATAGGTGGCAGCATTGAGTTCGGCGTATAGGCCGGCCAGTTCCGCGGTGTGCCCGTCATACTGCGCCTGCAGTTCCGCCTGGTCGGCCTGGATGCGCGCCCGGAGTTCCGCGTCATCCTTGTTTCCCAGCTCCAGCCCGCGCTGTTCAAGTCGCAGGCGTTCAATACGGTAATTGATGCCGCCGATAAGGTCGCGCTCGATGTGCCGGATGGTGTCGAAAACAGCGCCGGTTTCCTCGACCTGACGGCGCAGGACCTTCCAGGACCCGGTACCTTCCGCGATGGATTCCCCGCCCGTTTTTACCGCCACCAGGTAGCCGTACAAATTGCCCCACTCCCGCCGCTCCACGGTCATCGCCTGCGCGGGGAAGACGACCTCGCCCATGCCCGCGCCCAGCACCCAGCGAAAATCAATCCCGAGAAAATCGCGGTTGCCGGTTTTAATCAACCGGCGCTCCACCAGTTCCTGATCGGCGGGGATGCGCGGGTCCGCCTCCCCAAGCCTGGCCCGCGGCACCACCTCCCGATCGGCAAACTCTCCCAGCACCTGTTCCACGGCGCCGTCCACGTCAGTGTAGGCGAAACTGGCGATGCGGCCGGGCCAGAAGTGCCCGAGCCCGCGCACCGCGATCAGCAGCAGCAGGCCCACGACCATGATCACGGAGACGCTGACCGCGCCGGCGTTCAGCCAGATGTACGGCCCGCCTTCTGCAATCCACTTTTTCAGGCCCTGCTGCATCATAGGTTGCTGTACTTGGCGCGCAGCCGCTGACGCACCACCTCGGCCACGGTGTTGAACATGAATGTGGCGAGGAACAACACCAGCCCGGCAAGAAACAGGATGCGGTAGTGGGTGCTCCCAACCTCGGACTCAGGCATTTCCACGGCGATGTTGGCGGACAGCGCGCGGAAACCCTGAAAGATATTGAGATCCATGACTGCCGTGTTACCGGTGGCCATGACCACGATCATGGTCTCGCCCACGGCCCGGCCGAGTCCAATCATCACGGCGGAAAAAATGCCCGGGCTCGCCGTCAGCAATACCACCCGAACCATCGTCTGCCACAGCGTGGCTCCCAGCGCCAGGGAACCGGTGGTGAGATGCCTGGGGACGCCGAAGATGGCATCCTCGCTGATGGAAAAAATGGTCGGGATCACGGCAAACCCTATGGCGAAACCCACCACCAGCGAGTTGCGCTGGTCGTAGGTGATGCCCATTTCCTGGCTCAGCCACAGCGGCATGTTGCCGTTGAAAAACATCACCTCCACCGGCTGGCTCAGGGCGATGGCGAGCGCGAATGCCGCCACCAGCACCGGTATCAGCAGGATTGCCTCCGACCCCTCCGGCACCCGCTGGCGCACACGCTGCGGCAACACCTCCCACAGGATCCCGAATGCCAGGATGGAGACGGGAATACTGAGCAGGATCAGGAAAATCCCGGGCAGGTGATTCTCGACGAAGGGTGCGAACCACAGGCCGGCCAGGAACCCGAGGATCACGGACGGCAATGCCGCCATGATCTCAATGGTGGGCTTGACCAGGTTGCGCATGCGCGCGTGCATGAAATACGCGGTATACATCGCCCCCATGATGGCGAGCGGAACCGCGAACAGGCTCGCATACAGCGCCGCCTTGAAAGTACCGAAAGCGAGCGGCGTCAGGCTGAATTTGGGCTCGAAGTCGCTGGAGGCGGAAGAGGACTGCCAGATGTATTCCGGCTGCTGGCGGCTTTCATACCAGACCTTGCCCCAGAGTGAGCGCCAGGAAACCTCCGGATGTTCGTTTTCCACATTCAGAACACTGAGTCGTCCCCCCGGCCGTTCCACCAGCACCGCATCGGCCCGCGGCGCGATCGCCATCTGCGACACCGCCCCGCCCGCGATCTGTTCCAACGCCAGCGTACGCTCGGCCGTGGTGTGATAAACACCCAGCGTGCCGCCGGCATCGGCCGCGAGAAAGCCCTTGCGAAAATATTCCGGCACCAGCGCGGTAATCGGGCTGGTCTGGGATTCGAACCATCGCACCTTCTGCAACGAATAGTTGTTTTCATCGTCCCGGACCGGGAACCACTGCGCGATCTGGCCACTACCGTCCCCGACCAGAATTGAAATTCCGCCGCTCAGGAATGCCAGTGCGGTAATCGGCACGCCACTGGCCACGGCGGCAACCCGCTCCACCAGGCGCGGCTCCGCCTTGTTGCTGATGTCGAAGTAGTACAGGCTGCCCTGCGTATCGGTGGCATAGAGTTCCTGCTGATCGACATCTACTGCCAGATGCGTGGCCGGATATTCCAGCGACAACTTGGCGCGGGTGCGCACAGTGCTCACTTCCTTGCTGGCCAGGGACTTGCGCTTTTGGGTCAACGACACCAGCCAGACGCGGCCCTCGCCGGTGGCGGCCGCAATCGTGGTTTGCTTGTCGTCGGACTCGGCGCCGATGACGCGCAGCGGCTGGCTTGCGCTGTCCACCGCAATTGGTTCCCGGCCCAGCGGAAAGTCCAGCCGTGGTTTTATCAGCCGGACATCATTCGGGTAGGAAACATCATAGACATGGCGCGCCAGGATCGCGCTGCCGTTGGACATGCCCGCTATTAGCAAGCCGCCAGCCGGATCGCCGGCAGAGAAGGCGGTAATTGACGCGGACACTCCGCCCGTCAGCGGCTTGCGCTCGACAATGGCGCCGTCGTGCGTGGCGAAGAAGATGACCTCGCCGGCCGCGGTCACGCGCATGCCGATTTCCCGCTGCTCCTCCAGTGCGTAATGCAATGTGGCGGAATCCGATCCGCCGGGCAGCACGAATTCAGTGGCTTCCGCGATGTGGGCCGGACGAAACAACGGCAGCACGACATAAACAAGATAGAAAGCGATCAGGACAATGGCGAGGATGACGCTGATGCCGCCTACGGCCATGGTCCAGCCCGCTATCCGGTCCTTGATGCCGCGCCAGCGCCGGTGGCGCGCCGCGGCGGCGGATCCGAAATCAGGAAGCAGAATGTCTGTCGCAACAACGGCCATCA
>CAYMXG010000007.1:11537-25575 GCA_964394115.1 uncultured Enterobacteriaceae bacterium
TAGACATACAAAAGTCTGGACAGCGGATACGCACCGGAAATCGCATTCTCCGGCGTAGCCTCCTCGAATTTACCATCTGCGCCGGCCAGCGGCACGGCGCGGACGCCGGAGGTCTTATAACCAATGCCTGAGTATCCGACCCCGCTCAGTGACTTGGTGACGCCCTGCACCACCGAGGCCGAACCCGGCTGTTCATTCACGTTGTTTTTGAAGTCGCCTTTGCACAACGCGAATTCCTTGAAGTAACCATAGGTGCCGGACACTGAATTGCGACCGTACAACTGCACCGGCTTGGCGGCCCAGTCCCCGGTCAGACCGACTTGCCCCCAGGTCGTCACATCCTCCTTGTAACCGCACTTGCGCGTGGCCGAAAAAATACCATCAACCTGGGCGATGGTGAGTCCGGCAATCGGATTGTCCTTGTGCACATAGACCGCCAAAGCGTCAATGGACACGCCTACCGCCGTGGGCTTGTATCCATACTTGCTCTCGAAGGCCGCGATTTCCTCGGCCTTCATTTCCCGGCTCATGGGACCGAAATTGGAGGTCCCCTCGGTGAGCGCCGGTGGCGCCGTGGAGGACCCGGCGGCCTGGATCTGCACGTTGACGTTCGGATACTGCTTCTTGAAATCCTCGGCCCACAGGGTCATCAGGTTAGCCAGCGTGTCGGAACCCACGCTGTTGATGTTGCCGGAGACACCGCTGGCCTTGGCGTACTCCGGCAATGCCGGATCAACACCCGCTGCCAGGACGGCAGTGGACAGGATCATCGCCGCTGTCGCGGTGGTCAGTCTCGCAAATTGCATGCTCATGGGAATTGTGACTCCTTGGAAGATTGTTTCCTGGGCAGTGTGGCGGCGTCATGTGACAGACGTGTTAACGGCTTGTTACAAATGCGCGACAGGCGTCTATCCGGATGCAGGACCTGCAACCCGGCGCGGCTCCGCGTGGCGAATAATGCGGGCGGCGGGAAAATGGCAGGTAAACGTACTGCCCTTGCCGGGTTCGCTCTGGATCTCCAGCGTAGCGTCATGACGCGCCAGCGCATGCTTGACGATGGCCAACCCCAACCCGGTGCCGCCATAGGTGCGGGAGCGCCCCTTGTCCACCCGGTAGAACCGTTCCGTCAGCCGCGGGACATGTTCCGCCGCGATCCCCTCGCCTTGATCGTTGACCGCCAGATGCGCGCCCTGTTCATCGCTATACCAGCGCATGTTGATGCTGCCGCCGGCCGGCGTATACTGCACCGCATTGAAGACAATATTGGAAAAGACGCTGTAAAGATCACGCTGGCTGCCGCTGATCCAAAGTCCCGGCTCTGCTTCCAGCGTGATCTGGTGCGCCGAGGAACCACTCAGGGTTTGTGCCTCTTTCTGCACGGCCAGCAACAGTTCTCCCACCGGAGCCTCTTCGTTGAATGCCTGCTCACTGGCGCTTTCCAGGCTGGAAAGTTGCAGCAGGTCTTCTATCAGCCTCTGCATGCGCAGGGCCTGGCCGCGCATCTGCTGGATCTTCAGACCCCAGTCCGGCGGGCACAGCGCCGCGTCATCCTCGAACGCCTCCAGGTAGCCGCTAATGACGGTCAGTGGTGTGCGCAATTCGTGTGAGGCGTTGGCAATGAAATCCCGGCGCATGCGGTTCAACCGTTGCAGTTCGGTAACATCCCGGGCCACGAACAGGGTGTCTGCATCGCCATAGTCCGCCATGCGCAGTTCCAGCAGCGACCCTTCGCTTTGCGGGGATGGCATTTCCAGCACCCGCGAGGAGGCGTGACTTCCGCGGATGGCCAGCGCCCCGGTCAGCAGTGGGTGCCGCACGAGGTTGGTGATGCGCTGACCGGCGTCCCGGGGAAACTCGATGCCGAGATAGGCCTGGGCCCGTTCGTTGGCCCATTTGATGCGGCCATTGCGGTCGGTGATGATGACAGCATCGGGCAGCGCGGCGGCGGCATCCCGAAAGCGCGAAACATAGTCCGTGAGCTTGGCTTCCCATTGCGCGTGATGGGAATGTGCGACCTGGAATTCCCGCGCCAAATCGTTGATGACTCCTGGCACATCGGGCAGGCTTTCGTCGGCCTCGTGTCGAACGCACTCGACCAGCTGCTGCAGCGTGCGGAAATACCAGATTCCCAGCCCGACCAGACCCAGCGCCACGAACAGGAATGGATGACCGAAATACAGGCCGGGAATCAGGGCCAGGGTGACACAGGCCAGGACCCGCAGCAGATCAAGACGCATGGCGCTGCCCGCGGTGGATGCCGCTACGCGGCGGAGAATCGATAGCCGACGCTGCGCACGGTTTGGATGAACCGATCATAGCCGTATGCTTCCAGGGTCTTGCGCAGGCGCCGGATATGCACATCGATGGTGCGCTCCTCCACATAAACATTCTGACCCCAGACCTGATCCAGCAGTTGCGCCCGGCTGTAGACCCGTTCCGGATGGGTGATGAAAAAATGCAACAGCCGGAATTCCGTCGGGCTGATTTCCACCGGCTGCCCGTCAGCGGTAACCCGGAAGGTTTCATTGTCGAGTTTCAGTCCGGCAAAACTGACCACGGCGTCGGTTGGTTCCGGCGCCACCCGGCGCAGGATGGCGCGCACGCGCGCCAGCAGTTCGCGGGTGGAAAACGGCTTGGTAATGTAGTCGTCGGCGCCGGTGTCCAGCCCGCGCACTTTGTCTACTTCGTCGCTGCGTGCGGTAAGCATGATGATGGGAATGTCGCGTGTCTGCGGGTCATTGCGCACGCGGCGGGCATAGTCCACGCCGCTCATGCCCGGGAGCATCCAGTCCATCAGGATCAGATCCGGCTTCTGGCGCGCGATCAGCGGGCGCGCCTGCTCGACGTCCGCGGCCTCTTCAAACTGGAAGCCTTCTTTGACCAGCGCATAGCCCAGCATTTCCCGGATCGCGGCCTCATCTTCGATAATGAGTACGCGCCCCTTCATGGGTGATTCAACCGCGCTGACGGGCATGGATGCATATTAAACAGGCGTCATATTACAAATTCGTGACCGTGAGAGTAAGCCGGCCGGGGGTTTTCATCAGAATCCGTGGCCTGGGGGCCCTGGCGTTGTCACGGTCCTGTCATGGGATCTTCACCTTGAGGTAATAAAAAAGTCATTGCCCGGTAACAGCCCCTGCCTATCGTCGGACCCCGAAATGTCCCGCGCCCCGCCATGATTTTGTGCAGCCGGGTATTGGGGTCTTACTCATTTGCATGCAACCAAAAAGGAGAGCAACGATGTTCGGCAAAGAAAAATTGAGGGCCCTTTCCGGGGCTGCCATTCTGGGGATGGCGGCGGCGTTTTCCGGACCGGCAGCCGCGGCCAACGATGCCATGTTGGACCTGCTCAAGCTGCTCAAGGACAAGGGCAGCATCAGCCAGGAGGAGTATGACCTGCTCAGCAGTGCAGCGAAGGCGGACGCCGAGCAAATCGAGGGTAATGTCGGCGAAGTCAAGGCCGTGGCTGCCACCCTGCCCAAAGTGGAAGTAAAGGACAAGATTGTCATCGGCTCCCAGGACGGAGACTTCAAATGGCAACCGATTGGCCGCGTCATGGCTGATTACATCTGGGCCGATGGGGACGAGACCGAACTGGAAAGCGGTGGCGAACTGCGCCGTGCCCGGCTGGGCATGGAGGCGACTCTGTTCAAGCACTGGATTGGCAAGCTGGAGGCGGACTTTGGCGAGAACGAGGTGGACATCAAGGACGCTTTCGTGGGCTACGAAAGCGACTGGCAGGGTGGCAAATGGTGGGTCAAGACCGGCCAGCAGCATGTGCCATTCGGCTTCTCCACGCTATCGAGCTCAAAAGTCATGACTTTCATGAACCGCCCCATTTACGCGGATAACGAGATCCAGCCGGCACGCCAGGTAGGCATCGCCGGCTTCATCAATGGGGCGCGCTGGACTGCCCATACGGGCGTCTTCAC
This sequence comes from uncultured Enterobacteriaceae bacterium, assembly GCA_964394115.1. Classification (GTDB taxonomy): domain Bacteria; phylum Pseudomonadota; class Gammaproteobacteria; order Eutrophobiales; family Eutrophobiaceae; genus 2-02-FULL-61-13. The sequence continues at coordinate 15,473 of CAYMXG010000007.1, forward strand.
CAGCAGCCTGGATGAGCCTGAGGACTGTGTTTTTGGAGCGGAGAATGAAGGCAGCGGAGAATGCGATCAGGAATTCGCCTTCGGCGCTCGCGTCACCGGCGTACCCCTGATGATCGATGCCACCAAGTTGCTGCAACTGGGCGCGGGCATCATGTACAAGAATCCCAACGGCAGCACCATCGACATCGACCAGCGGGATGCCATCATTCACATCATCGACAGCAAGAACCTGAACGCGGACTTCAAGGGATTTGCTGACGATGCAATTGCGTTCAACGTGGAGGCCGTCGGTGTTTACGGCCCGGCGCACTTCATGGCCGAGTACGCAAACATGGAGGTCAGCCGGGAAGATTCCTCGCTGCCGGATGTGACCCTGGATGCGTTCTCCGTCGATGTGGGCTTTTTCATTACCGGAGAATCCAAGAACATCGACATCGCAAAGGGGCAATATGGCGGCATCAAGCCCAAGGGCATTGTCGGCAAGGGCGGAATCGGCGCCTGGGAAATTGCACTGCGCTACGAGCAGGCTGACTACACGGACGAGGATGTCATTGGCGGCGAAATGGATCTGCTCACCGTCGGCCTGAACTGGTACGTCAACAATACCATGCGCTTCATGGCGAATTACGTGACAACGCTGGATTACGAGGAACCCGGCAGTTCCGACGATAATGACGAACCCAACGCGTTTATGGTGCGCAGCCAGATTTATTGGTAAAAAACGGCGGCCAAAAGCAACAAGTCATAAGCTACAAGGAAACCTGTTACACGGAATCTACCTAGCAGCTGGTAGCTGAAGCTGCATCAGCAATCGACCCCGCACCGGAAGCATCCTCCTCCCCCTCTCCCGGTGCGGGGTTTTTCTTGTCCCTCCTGGGCAGTATGTTCCACTCCGCAACGCAGCGGCCTAGGATGCACGCGTGGCTGTTGGCCACATGGAATCAAGGGAATAAAACGTCTTATCAAGGAGGCAAGTATGGACACACTGAAAACCCTAATCCTCGCTGTAATGCTGTCCCTTTCTCTGTCGCTGTCCGCCGCACAGGCCGTCAACATCAACACTGCCAGCAAGGCGGAGTTGATGTCGGTGCGCGGCATCGGTGAAAAACGCGCCGAAGCCATCATCGCGTACCGGGATCAGAACGGGCCGTTCAAATCCGTGGATGACCTGGAAAGCGTCCAGGGCATCGGGCCTGCGATCCTCAAGGACAACCGCGACGGCCTGACGGTGGGCGACGTCGCAAAACAGTAACTCCCCGGTTACGCCTGACCAGACCGGGCCGTCCTCGGGCGGCCCGGTTTCTTTTTTACCATGTTGTGAGGCCGCGAGACCGTGCGTTATCCTTCGCGCCCTGTCTTTTCCCGGCCCGACGCCCATTCGCATGCCCATGGATTCCCATTACGACCCCACGGCCATCGAGGCGGCAGTGCAGGAACGCTGGCGCAGAGACGCTGCGTTCCGGGTCAGCGAGGACCCGGCCCGGCAAAAGTTCTACTGCCTTTCGATGTTTCCCTATCCCAGCGGCAAGCTGCACATGGGTCACGTGCGCAACTACACCATTGGCGACGTGATCACGCGCTACCAGCGCATGCATGGCCGCAATGTGCTGCAACCCATGGGCTGGGACGCCTTTGGACTGCCCGCGGAAAATGCCGCCATGGCCAACGCGGTGCCACCGGCAAAATGGACCTGGGACAACATCGCCTACATGCGCGGCCAGTTGCAGTCGCTGGGATTCGCGCTGGACTGGGAGCGCGAGATCGCCACCTGCGATCCACGTTACTACCGCTGGAACCAGTGGTTGTTCCTGCAACTGCTGGAGCGCGGCATCGTTTATAAAAAGACCGGTGTGGTGAATTGGGACCCCGTTGACCAGACCGTGCTCGCCAACGAGCAGGTCATTGACGGGTGCGGGTGGCGCACCGGCGCCGTGGTCGAGAAACGCGAAATCCCGATGTACTACATGCGTATTACCGCCTACGCGGAAGAATTGCTGGCGGCGCTGGACACACTCTCCGGCTGGCCGGAACGCGTAAAGGTCATGCAGGCCAACTGGATCGGCCGTAGCGAGGGCGTGGAGATCGGATTTCCCCACGTCCATGACGATGGCGTGCTGAAGGTGTTCACCACCCGGGCCGACACGCTCTATGGCGCCACCTACATGGCGGTGGCCGCGGAACACCTGCTGGCCGCGCACGCCGCGGCGTCCAGCCCGGCGCTGTCCGCCTTCGTGGATCGCTGCAGGCAGGGCAGCGTCATGGAGGCGGACCTGGCGACCCAGGAAAAGGCTGGCATGGACACCGGGCTGCAGGTATTGCATCCACTGACCGGCGAGAAACTGCCGGTGTGGGTCGCCAACTATGTGTTGATGGGCTACGGCGAAGGCGCGGTCATGGCGGTACCGGCCCATGATGAACGGGATTTTGAATTTGCACACAAGTATGGATTGCCGATTCGGCAGGTCATAACGAACGCCTATGAAGAGCGGCGGCGTTCCGGTGACCCGGGGTTTGCCGGAACTGATTACGCGATGTTCGACTTTGACGAAACCAGGTGGAATGCCTGGTACGCGGAAAAAGACGGCAAGGTCTCCACCTTCTGTCTCAACTCCGGCCCGCTCGACGGTTTGACCCATACCCCCGCAGTGGACAAGGTGACGCAACTGCTGGAGGGAAAAGGCCTCGGCCGCAAGCGGGTTCGGTTCCGGTTGCGTGACTGGGGCATCTCGCGCCAGCGTTACTGGGGCTGTCCAATCCCAATTATTCATTGCACAAAATGCGGCGACGTGCCGGTTCCTGATGCCGAACTGCCGGTAGTTCTGCCGGATCACCTGGTCCCCGACGGCAGCGGCAATCCGCTGGCGCGGCACCCGGAATTCACCACCTGCAAATGCCCCGGCTGCGGCGCACCGGCCCGGCGCGAGACCGACACCATGGACACGTTCGTGGATTCGTCCTGGTACTTCCTGCGTTATCCGTGCACGGATCAGTCGCAAAAGATGGTGGACGAGCGCACCAACTACTGGCTGCCGGTGGACCAGTACATCGGTGGCATCGAGCACGCCATCCTGCATCTGCTGTACTCACGCTTCTGGACCCGGGCCATGCGCGATCTCGGCCTGCTGACCAGCGCGGAACCATTCTCCAATCTGCTCACCCAGGGCATGGTACTGAATGAGATATTTTTCCGCCGCGGCGCCGATGGCCGCATCACCTATTTCAACCCCGTGGACGTGGACACCGAAACCGACAGCCGCGGCCATCGTATTGCGTCGCGGCTGCGCGCCGACGGACAGGCGGTGGAATCCGGTGGCATGGGCACCATGTCCAAGTCAAAGAACAACGGCGTCGACCCGCAGGCGCTGGTGGATCGCTATGGCGCGGATACTGCGCGCCTGTTCATGATGTTCGCCGCGCCGCCGGAACAGACACTGGAATGGTCCGATGCCGGCGTGGAGGGAGCGTACCGGTTTTTGAAACGCCTGTGGAGGCTGGCCGCGGACCATGTGTCGCGCGGGCCGGCGCCGCCGCTGGACCACGCCGCGCTGACACCGGCCCAGCGCGACCTGCGTCGCAAGATCCACCAGACCATTGCCAAGGTGGATGACGACCTGGGACGCCGCTATACATTTAACACGGCCATTGCGGCAGTGATGGAACTCACCAATGCGCTGACCCGCGCGGAGGACGCAACGTCCGCCGGGCGCGCGCTGATGGCGGAAGGACTGGAGGTATCCGTCCTGCTGCTGTCCCCCATTGTGCCGCACATCACTGATGCCATCTGGCGTGAACTGGGGCACTCGGAACCGCTCATTGATGCTTCCTGGCCGAAGGCGGATACGGCGGCATTAGCGCGTGAAACGGTGGAAGTGGTGGTACAGGTGAACGGCAAGCTCCGCGGCCGCGTGGAGGTGGGCGTGGATGCCCCTGAGGAAGAGGTTCTTGCAGCGGCCTTGGCACATGCCGACGTGCGCCGTTTTACCGACGGCAAGGAGATCCACAAGGTCATATTTGTACCCGGCCGGCTCATCAATATTGTGGTGTCCTGAACGGTGCCGGTCTCCGGCACTGCGCCCGCGACCGGATCCTCGCCGGGGCGTTTCAGTGCGGCGCCCGCTCCTGTTATTCTTGTGCCAATGCCTTCCTGCCATTGGACTGTCATGCGCCACCTGATCCTTCCAGCCGTCCTGCTTGCCGCCCTCGGCGGGTGCGACATGCACCTGCGCGGCGGCGGTGCCGAAACCGAAGAATTCAGTGCCTGGCGCATCCACGTGGACCAGACACGCGCACCGGGCGTGTGGGCCGAGTTGCGCGAGATCCTGTCGGTCTCCGGGACACAAATGGAGCAGAACCCGAAACAGGCGGATTACGTCATTCGCCTGGTCGGCGAGCGGATTACCCGCGAAGTACTCAGCGTCTCCCCGCAAACCGGAAAGGTGGAGGAGTTTCAGCTTACCTACGTGGTGCTGCTCACGTTACAACGGGTCGGGGGCGACGCACTGCTGGAAAATGTACCCATTACACTGCAACGCGACTTCACTTTTGACCAGGACGCAGTGCTCGGCAACTTCAGTGAGGAAGAAACACTGCGCGACGAAATGACCCGGGAAGCAGCAGAACAGGTCGTACGTCGCAGTTCCGCCGCCATCCGCAGGGATCAGCGGCCAACCAGCCCCTAGCCCGCTTGCTTTCGCGGCTGCCCCACCCTCGACCCGGCGGCGCGCAAATATGCGGCTGAGACCGGACCAGTTGCATGCGCGCCTGACGCAGGGCGCGCTGGCCCCGGTCTACCTGGTCAGCGGTGATGAGCCGTTGCAACTCATGGAGGTCGCCGATGCCATCCGGCAGCGCGCCCGCGCGCAGGGATTCGCCGAACGCGAGGTGCTGGATGTCCAGCGCGGTTTTGACTGGAACGAACTCGCCCATGCCGGCGCCAGCCTGTCCCTGTTCTCCGAACGTCGAATTATTGATCTGCGGCTTGGCGGCTCGTCACCGGGCAAGGACGGTGGCCAGGCCTTGACAGATTTTTGCGCGCGCCAGTCTGCCGACACGTTGCTGTTGGTCACGATGGACAAACTGGACAAGAAGCAGCAGCAGGCGCGCTGGTTCAAGGCGCTGGACGAGGCGGGCGTGGTGATCCAGATCTGGCCCGTGGAACCGGGCCAATTACCGGCGTGGATCGCGCGCCGCATGGAACGTCACGGCAAGCGCATGGATGCGGATGCGGCTGAACTCATTGCCCTGCGCGTGGAAGGCAACCTGATGGCGGCGTGCCAGGAAGTCGACAAACTGGCCTTGCTGGTGGATGCGCCGGCCGTGTCCCTGGCCGAAGTGGCGCGCGCCGTGACCGACAGCGCGCGCTACGACGTATTCGAAATGCTCGATGCCAGCCTGGCGGGGAATGGCGGCCGCGTGTCCATCATGGTGCGCGGCCTGCGCCAGGAGGGGGCAGAACCCCTGGCCGTTTTCGGGGCCTGCATGTACGAACTGCGCCGCCTGTGCGCCATGACGGTGGCGGCCGCCTCGGGTGTGCCTCATGAACGCATCCTCGCGGAATATCGCATCTGGAATCAGCATGCCCCGGCGGTACGCGCTGCACTTGGACGCATCTCGGCAGCACGGTCGGCCCGTTTCCTGCGCGAGGCCGCCCATGTGGATCGCGTGTTGAAGGGGGTCATCCGCCTGGATCCCTGGTTTGTCCTGGAGGGGTTCCTGTTGAGGATCGCGGGCATCGGGATAGAATCACCACTGGCGATAATTCGAACGCGCTGAGCGCGACAGGACCCGCAACATGTCCACGGCTGTCACTCCGATCCAGACCGAGATTCACGCCCAGATGCAGGATACCGGGCGGCGCGCCCGTGCCGCCGCGCGCATCATGGCCAGGGCTGAAACCCGCAGCAAGAATCAGGCCCTGCAGGCGATCGCGCGCCGGTTGCTGTCCGGGCAGGAGGCACTGCTGTCTGCGAACGCGCGCGACCTCAAGGCCGGCGCGGAAAGCGGCCTGGATGCAGCGCTGATGGATCGCCTGGAGTTGAGCCGTGCGCGCATTCAGGCCATGGCGGACGGATTGCACGAAGTGGCGGCGCTGGCGGATCCCGTCGGCGCGATCACGGACCTTAGCTTCCGGCCCTCCGGCATACAGGTGGGCAGGATGCGCGTCCCGCTCGGCGTGGTCGGCATCATTTACGAATCACGTCCCAACGTCACCGCCGATGCCGCCGCGCTGTGCCTGAAATCCGGCAATGCCGCCATCCTGCGCGGTGGTTCGGAGGCATTGAATTCAAACCTGGCCATCGCGGAGTGCATGCGCGCCGGATTGCAGGCGGCGAAACTGCCCGAGCACGCCGTGCAGATCATCGAGACCGCGGACCGGGCCGCGGTGGGCGCCCTGTTGTCGATGCCGGAATATGTCGATGTAATCGTCCCGCGTGGCGGCAAGGGATTGATAGAGCGCGTCAGCCGCGAGGCGCGCATGCCGGTGATCAAGCATCTGGACGGGATCTGCCATGTATACGTTGATGATCGCGCCGACCTGGATCAGGCCGTAGCCATCGCTTTCAACGCAAAAACGCAGCGCTACGGCACCTGTAACACCATGGAGTGCCTGCTGGTGGCTGCGGGCGTGGCGCGGCCGGTGCTGGATCGCCTGGTGCCCATGTACCTGGACCAGGGCGTGGAGATCCGCGGCTGTGAAAAATCGCGGGCGATGTTTCCGGCCATCAAGGCGGCCACGGAACAGGATTACCACACCGAGTATCTTGCCCCGATACTTTCGTTGCGCATCGTGGCCGGACTGGATGAAGCCATCGACCACATCGAACATTACGGCTCGCGCCACACCGACAGCATCGTCACCGGCGATCTGGCCCGGGCTCGCCGCTTCCTGCGCGAGGTGGACTCCAGTTCGGTGATGGTGAATGCCTCCACGCGCTTCGCGGATGGATTTGAGTACGGTCTCGGCGCCGAAGTCGGCATCAGTACGGACAAGTTTCATGCGCGCGGACCGGTGGGACTGGAAGGGCTCACCAGTCAGAAGTGGGTGGTTATTGGCGATGGCCATACACGACAGTCATAAGTCACAAGTCATAAGTTACAAGGTGAATCAAAATCAGATCTCAAAGCGTCCTGATTGCGAGCTTTTCTTGTGACTTGTGACTTATAACTTATGACTCGCGTCATAGGTCTCCTCGGCGGCACCTTCGATCCCATCCATCACGGCCACTTGCGCCTGGCGCTGGAATGCGCCGCCAGCGCGGGTTTTACCGAGACGCGCCTGATCCCCGCACACCTGCCGCCATTGCGGGCGGCGCCGATCGCCAGCGCTGCGCAGCGGCTGCGCATGGCGGAACTGGCCACTGCCGGCGAACACACGCTGCGCGCGGATCCCATTGAGGTTGCACGTGCCGGCACGTCCTACACCGTGGACACGCTGTTGGCGCTGCGCAGCGGGACAGTGACCGATTCCCTGTGCCTGGTCCTGGGCCAGGATGCGTTTCTTAAATTGCGCGGCTGGCGGCGCTGGGAACATATCCTCGAGCTTGCGCATCTGGTAATCGCGGCGCGGCCGGGAGCGGGCGCTGCTGACATGGATCCGGTGTTGCGGCAATTGCAGGATCGGCATGGCGTCACCGACGCGGTGGCGTTGCAGCGCCGTGCCGCCGGCTGCATCCTGTCCATCACCATTCCCGCGCTGGATATCTCCGCCACGCGCATCAGGCAATCCATCGCGGCCGGCCGGAGCGTGCGCTTTCTCACGCCTGAGCCTGTCATCCAATTCATCCAGCAGGAGGCCCTTTACCGGAACCCCACATGAACGTAATCACCGTGGCCAAAAGAATCGCGACCGCCCTCGATGACATGAAGGCATTGGATGTGCGCGTGATGGACGTGCGCAAAATCACCACCATCGCCGACGTGATCATCATCGCCAGCGGCCGCTCGGACCGGCACCTGCGCGCGCTGGCCGACTCTGCGGCGCAAACCGCGCGTGCATGCAAGTTGCGCGTGCTCGGAACCGAGGGGGAACGGACCGGTGAATGGGTGCTGGTGGACATGGGCGACATAATCGTGCACCTCATGCATCCAACCGCACGCGCCTATTATCAACTGGAGAAATTGTGGAGCAATGGTGGACGCGAAGTGGCCGTTTCAAAGTAACGATAATCCGTGCAACTGACGTTGATGGGCATTGGTCGGCGCGCGCCTCGCTGGCAACAGGATGCCTGCGCGGAATATGCGCTACGACTGCCGGCGGAGATCAAATTGCGCAGCCTGGAACTGGCCCCCGTTCGGCGCAGCAGCAGCGAGCCCCGTGACCAGGTGCGGCGCGCCGAGGCGCAGAAGATCCGCGCCGCATTGCGCACCGGGCAACATGTGATCGTGCTGGACGAATCCGGCGCTCCGCAGTCCACGCGCCAATTGGCCCGACACCTGCGCCGCTGGATTGATACCGGCGCAGATGTGGCGCTGGTCATCGGCGGCGCCGATGGCCTCGATCCGCCGCTGCGCAAGGAGGCGGCGGAGTGCTGGTCTTTGTCCACACTGACGCTGCCACACGGCCTGGTGCGGCTGCTGATGCTGGAACAGATTTACCGGGCCTGGAGCATCCTCAGCAACCATCCCTATCACCGTGACTGACTACGATCTCCTGCTTGCCTCCCGGTCCCCGCGGCGGCGTCAATTGCTGCTGCAATTGGGCGTTCGATTCCAGTGCCTGGACCTGGAAGTGGATGAGCGCCCGCATCCTGGGGAGGCGGTGACCGAACTGGTTCCGCGCCTGGCCCTTGCGAAAGCCCAGGCCGGCCTGACACAGGCATCGTTTGCGTGCCCGGTGCTGGGAGCGGATACCGAGGTGGTCCTGGACGGGGAAGTGCTGGGCAAGCCTGCGGATTTCTCCGCCGCAGCGGCAATGCTGCGGCGCCTGTCCGGTCGCGATCACCTGGTCTATTCCGCGGTGGCGCTGGCGCACCGGGAACACGCCGTGCTGACCAGTATCACGCGGGTGTTCTTTCGCGCACTGGCCGCGGCGGAAATCGAGGATTACTGCCGCCGCGGTGATTCACTGGACAAGGCCGGGGGCTACGGGATCCAGGGATTGGCCGCCGCCTTCATCGAGCGTATCGAGGGCAGCTATTCGGGCGTGGTTGGATTGCCCCTGTTTGAAACTGCGGCCTTGTTGTCGCGATTCAAGATCCCCCTGGGGGGTCACATTCATCCTGAAAGGACTTCAGGCCAGGACTGACAGCCCCGCGGATAACCCGGTTTAGCGGGGGGCGGAAATCACATCCTCGCTGGCAACCCGCCGCAACACCTCCAGTTGCATGTAGGGCCGCCCCAGGTTCGCCTGGTGCGGCACGCAGGCAGTTTTGTCGGTCAGCACCCGCGAACCGATCTCTGGAAACACGCTGTGGCGCAGTTGCTCCACCAGCTCGCAATCACCCATTTCCAAATCGGCCGGCCGTCGCGAACTCAGTGTCACCACGTCGAATTGCGCCGCAAAGGCATTCGCGTCCTCGTCCCCCTCCGGCAGGGCCTCGGGAAATGCGGTCACCACGTGCAACCTCGGAGCGAAGGCCACGCCCCCGCCGATTTCACAACCCGTGGCGCGAATCTGCGGATCGGGGCGGGCACCCAACGCGGCCAGTATCATCCTGACCTTGTACTTCAGGCCGTCGCAGGAGTAATTGGTGGTGAATCCGTGATAACTGAATTTGAATTCCATTTCCTTCCACACCGCCGGCGTGGTTTCCGCCGTTGCCGCAAGCGCGAGAAATGAAAAGACCAGACCGCTTGTCAACCGCAATCTCGTTCCCATATCGGCTGCTCCAGTGAATTGGCTGTCGTACTGATTGGACCCGGCCCGCGGCGCCCTGTTCCCGGTCCGTCGCCAGTCTGAACCAGTCCCGGCGCACCGGCCAGCCTTCGCATTGGGCTGCCAACGGCGTGTCATTCTTGCGACAATGCCGCGCCATGCCTGACCTGCCGGAAATTCCCCTGCCTCGGAGGCTGAAGCAAAGCCGGGTTTTGCATCAGCCGGCCAATACCCTGGGCTGGCGTGAATGGGTGGCGCTACCGGGGTTAAACATCCCGGCCATCAAGGC
>CAYMXG010000008.1:0-24378 GCA_964394115.1 uncultured Enterobacteriaceae bacterium
CTCCGCTATAAACGAATCCTGCTTAAATTGAGTGGCGAGGCCCTCATGGGCGACGTGCCGTTCGGCATCGACCCGGCGGTGATTCGCCGCATCGCCGGTGAAGTGGACGAACTCAGCAAGGCCGGCGCCGAGATTGCGATGGTCATCGGCGCCGGAAACCTGTTTCGCGGCGCCGGGTTGGCGGCGGCCGGCATGGATCGGGTCACCGCGGATCACATGGGCATGCTTGCCACCATCATGAATTCCCTCGCCATGCAGGATGCCATTGAGCAACGCGGCCTGTACGCACGGGTCATGTCTGCCATCAAGATTAACGAGGTTTGCGAGGATTACATTCGCCGCCGGGCCGTTCGCCACCTGGAGAAGCGACGTATCGTCATATTCGCCGCCGGCACCGGCAACCCGTTCTTTACCACTGACTCGGCCGCCAGTCTGCGCGCGGTCGAGATTAACGCGGACCTGCTCATCAAGGCCACCAAGGTCGATGGCGTCTATTCGGCGGATCCAAAAATTGTTCCAACGGCGCGGCGTTATACGCAGCTGGGCTATGATGAAGTCATCGAACGCAAGCTGGGCGTGATGGATACCACCGCGGTGGTGCTGTGCCGGGACAACCGCATGCCCCTGCGGGTGCTGGACATGATGCAACATGGGGCCCTGATGCGCGCCGCTTGCGGCCTGGATGAAGGCACCCTGGTTTGCTAGGTGGACGCTGGTAGACGGGAGGTGTGCCATGGTGAATGACATTATTAATGACGCCACCCAGCGCATGAAGAAGGCGCTGGAGGCCATGAAGCACGATCTGGCGCGGATCCGGACTGGCCGCGCCCATATCAGCCTGCTGGAACATGTCACCGTCAACTACTACGGCAACCACGTGCCCATCGCCCAGGCCTCCACGGTCAGCGTACTGGATGCGCGCACACTGGGGATCACGCCGTGGGATCGCACCATGATTCCGGAACTGGAGAAGGCCATCCTGAACTCGGACCTGGGCCTGAACCCGGTGACCGCCGGCAATGTGATTCGCGTGCCGCTACCCGCGCTCACCGAAGATCGACGCAAGGAATTGACCAAGGTGGTACGGACCGAGGCCGAGAAATCCCGGGTTGCCATCCGCAACATCCGGCGCGACGCCAACCACAACCTCAAGGAACTGAGCAAGGAAAAGGACATCACAGAGGACGAGGAAAGGCGTGGCGAGGAGCAGGTGCAGAAGCTGACCGATTCCCATATCAAGGACGTGGACCGGCTGGTCGCGGAAAAGGAAAAGGAATTGATGGAGATCTGAGGCAGGTTAGCCTCCGGTTTCCCGCGATCATTCCAAGCCTGGCTCGCGCAAAGGTTTCGCGGCACCGGGCCCCGGCATTACCCCCAAGGTGCACGCCATGGCACTTCCCGGACACATATCCATCATCATGGACGGCAATGGCCGCTGGGCTACACAACGCGGGTTGCCCCGCGCGGCCGGACATCGCGAAGGCGTTCGCGCCCTGCGTGGCATCGTGGAACATTGCGTTCGCCTGGGGGTGGGCACGCTGAGTGTATTTGCCTTCAGCAGCGAGAACTGGAACCGCCCGCAAGACGAGGTCGGGCTGTTGCTGGATTTATTCATGCACGCGTTGAATGACCAGGTCGAGGCACTGCACCGGCACGGTGTCAGTTTGCGCTTTGTCGGCGATCTGGCCGGGTTCCCGGTGTCATTGCGACAAACCTTGCACGTGGCAGAACAGCGCACCGGGGCCAACACGGCACTGTTGTTGCTGGTGGCCGCCAATTATGGCGGCCGCTGGGACCTGGTCCAGGCGTGCCGCAAGCTGGCGCATCAGGCCCAGGCCGGCGGCCTGGAACCCGGACAGATTGACGAGGAACAACTGGCAGCCAACCTGAGTCTGGCCGGTGTACCGGCCCCGGACCTGTTTATCCGTACCGGCGGGGAACAGCGCATCAGCAATTACCTGCTTTGGGATCTGGCCTACTCGGAGTTGTATTTCACCGAGGTGCCATGGCCGGAATTCACGCCTGCGCATCTGGACGAAGCGCTGCGTTGGTATACCAGTCGGGAGCGGCGCTTTGGTGGACTGGCCGGTATTGCAGGTCAAATCAGTGAGTCTTAACGCGCGCATCGCCACGGCGGTTACCCTGGCCGCGGTCTGCGTGGCTGCGGTCTATTTTCTGCCGCCGCCGGTGTTTGCAGCAGGCATTGGCGCGATTGTCATGCTCGGTGCGTGGGAATGGGCGGCGCTGGCGGGAATTTCCGCGGCCCCGGCCCGATCCGGGTATGTGGCCGGCATGCTGGTGCTGGGCGTCGCCTTGCTCGGCACAGCCGATGCGACGCTGGTGACGCGTTTGGCGACTGGCGCCGTGATTTTCTGGGCCTGGGCGTTGTCACTCGTAGTTGCCACTGAACGCGGGCGATTCAGCCTGCAACGCTGGCCGCGGTTTCGGTACTTGTGTGGTGTCCTGGTGTTGTTACCGCCGTGGTTGAGTTTGAGTGTGCTGCATGCGGGCCCACAAGGCGCCATGCAAGTGCTGTTTCTCCTGTTCCTGGTATGGGGCGCGGATATTGCCGCCTATTTCGCAGGACGGGCCTGGGGCCGGCGCCGACTTTCCCCGGCCGTCAGCCCGGGCAAGACTTGGGAGGGGGTATGGGCGGGCCTGCTCGCCGGTGGCATGCTCGGCGTGATATTTGGTATGGCGCAGAACCTGCCTGTGCCCGGGATGGTAAGATTCGCGCTGCTCGCCGGAATAACGGTCGCGGCATCGATAGTGGGTGATCTGTTCGAGAGTATGGTGAAACGCAGCGCGAATGTGAAAGACAGCGGCACATTGTTGCCGGGTCATGGGGGCGTCCTGGATCGAATTGACAGCGTGACCGCCGCTGCGCCCATTTACCTGGCCGGCCTGCACTTCGCGGGGCTGCAGCCGTGATCGGCATCACGGTGTTGGGATCCACCGGCAGCGTCGGTGCCAGCACCCTGGACGTAATCCGCCGCCATCCGGATCGGTACCGATTGATGGCAATCAGCGCCAACACGGATGTGGAACGCATGCGCGCGCAGTGCGTCGAATGGCAGCCTCGATTTGCGGTGATGTCCGACGCCAGTGCCGCTGAGCGATTACGGGGAGAGTTGCGGCAGGTGGCCCCGGATGTGGAAATCCTTTCCGGCGCTGACGGGTTGATTCGCGTAGCCGCGCTTGAAGAAGTCCAGTACGTAATGGCTGCAATTGTCGGAGCTGCCGGTCTGCTTCCGACGCTGGCAGCGGCCCGGGCCGGTAAACGCGTGCTGCTGGCGAACAAGGAAGCCCTGGTAATGTCCGGCCGCTTGTTCATGGATGCGGTGCGGGAGCACGGCGCGGAGCTGTTGCCCATAGACAGCGAACACAACGCCATCTTTCAATGCATGCCGCCCGATTTCCGGGCCGGGCTGGAACAATCGGGTGTACGCCATATTCTGCTTACTGCATCAGGCGGCCCATTCCGATCGACGCCACTCGCGGAACTGGAGCAGGTGACTCCGGATCAGGCCTGCGCGCATCCGAACTGGGTGATGGGCCGGAAGATTTCCGTGGATTCGGCCACCATGATGAACAAGGGACTCGAGGTAATCGAGGCTTGCTGGTTGTTCAATGCGCGCCCGGATCAGATTGAGGTCGTGATCCATCCACAGAGCGTCATTCATTCGCTGGTGCAATATGCGGACGGTTCGGTGCTGGCGCAACTGGGCAACCCGGACATGCGCACGCCCATCGCCCACGCGTTGGCGTGGCCAACAAGAATGGACTCCGGTGTGGCGCCGCTGGACCTGTTTCAAATCGCGCGGCTGGACTTCGAGCGTCCCGACCTGGATCGATTCCCCTGCCTGAAGCTGGCGTGGGAAGCCTTGCGGGCGGGCGGCACTGCAACCACGGTGCTGAATGCCGCCAATGAAGTGGCGGTGGCGGCATTCCTGGCGCGCGAAATTCCGTTCACCGGTATTGCGAGAATTGTTGCCGATGCCCTCGGTGGTGTTGGGTTGACCGCCGGCGACACGCTCGATCAAGTACTCGCGACGGATGCCTCCGCCCGCGCATTTGCCATTGGCGCGGCGCGGCGCTGGGCGGCTTGATGGAGTTTCTGCAATCATTACTGGCGTTTGTGGTTGCCATTGCCCTGCTGGTCACCTTTCATGAGTTTGGCCATTTCTGGGTGGCGCGGCGCTGCGATGTAAAGATCCTGCGATTTTCCGTTGGTTTTGGCCGGCCCCTGTGGCGGCGACGCTTCGGCCCGGACGAGACAGAGTTTGTCATAGCGGCCCTGCCCATTGGCGGCTATGTGCGGATGCTGGATGAGCGCGAAGGCGAGGTAGCGCCACAGGAGCGCCAGCGTGCCTTCAACAACAAACCATTGGGGTACCGGGCAGTAATTGTCGTCGCCGGACCGCTGTTCAATTTTTTGTTCGCCGTAGCCGCCTATTGGATCGTGTTTATGGTGGGGGTGAGCGGGTTGCGCCCCCTGGTTGGCAGCGTGGCGGCCGAATCCCCCGCGGCGTTGGCCGGATTGCGGGCAGGGGATGAGATCACCGGCATTTCCGGGCGCGACACCCCAACCTGGTCTGCGTTGCTGGATCAAATGACGATCAACGTCATCGCCGGCCGCATGATAGAACTGCGAGTGCGCGGCAAGGACGGGAGTGAAAACGATGTGCGCGTCAACCTGGCCGGCACTCAAATGGATGATCTCGCCGGTGGAAAATTACTGGAAATCCTCGGCATCACGCCATTACGCCCGGTGCTACCGGCTGTGATTAGCGTGGTTCGCTCCGGTGGCGCGGCTGAACGCGATGGCTTGCAACCCGGGGATCGCATCGCCGCTGCCAACGGCAGCCCGATTGCCAACTGGGAAGAGTGGGTCACTTTGGTCCGCGCGCATCCAGGCGCCACGATTGAAACTGAAATCGATCGAAACGGGGAAAGGATGCGGCTGTCAGTAACGCCGGATCCGGTTGCCGGTGCCGATGGCGCGCGTATCGGACAGATCGGCGCAACCGTGGACGCGAGCGCTGTGCAATCGGATCACCTGGTTGCCCACGAGCGCTATTCCGTCCTGGCGGCATTGCTGCGTTCGGTGGACAAGACCATCGAAGTATCGGCGCTGACGTTGCGCGTGATTGCAAAGATGCTAACCGGCACAGCGTCAGTGAAAAATCTCAGCGGCCCCCTCAGCATCGCTCAGTACGCAGGTGAGTCCGCAGGATTCGGAGTGGTCGCATTTCTGACGTTTCTTGCCATCGTGAGTGTGAGCCTGGGCGTGCTGAATCTTTTGCCAATTCCGCTACTGGATGGCGGTCACTTAATGTATTACCTTAGCGAACTTGTGACGGGCCGGCCGGTTTCCGAATCCACACAGATCATCGGCCAACATCTGGGGTTGGCACTGCTGCTGGGGTTGATGGGTCTCGCGATCTATAACGATCTGCTGCGAATCATAGGATAAAACTAAAATTACATTCCCCGTCATGCTCTTAAAAAATATTCCTCATAAGTTACTTAAGGTATTTCTTCTATTCATCATTTATTCCGCAGTGGCGGCGGCGGAAGAATTCGTGGTCCAGGATATCCGCGTGCAGGGTCTGCAACGCCTGACGCCGGGCACGGTATTCAACTATCTGCCCATCGAGGCCGGCGAGAAATTCAACGATCAGGTCTCCATAGAGGCGGTGCGCGCGCTGTTCAAAACCGGCTTTTTCGACGACGTCCGGCTGGAACGGGATGGCAACGTACTCGTGGTCATCGTCAAGGAGCGGCCCACTATCGGCAGCGTGTCGATTGAGGGCAACAAGGACATCAAGACCGAGGAACTGCTGAAAGGCCTGAAACAGTCGGGCTTTGCCGAGGGGCGCGTGTTTGACCAGTCGCAACTGGACAAGCTGGAGCAGGAACTTCAGCGTCAATATTTCTCCGCCGGCAAGTACGCGGTAAAGATTAAATCCAAAATCACGCCCATGGACAACAATCGGGTTGGTGTCGCCATCGACATCTCCGAGGGCAAGGCCGCGCGCATCAAACAGATCAATATTGTTGGCAACCAGTCCTACCCGGAGGATGAATTGCGGGATGCGTTCGAATTGACACCGCCGACCCTGTTTTCATTTTTCACCAAGTCCGACCAGTACTCGCGCGAGAAGCTTTCCGGCGATCTGGAAACATTGCGCTCGCATTATCTGGATCATGGCTACGTAAATTTCAGCATTGATTCCACTCAGGTTTCGTTGACGCCGGACAAGAAGGACATCTATATCACGATCAATATCACCGAGGGCGACCAATACACGGTGTCCGGAGTGAAACTGGCGGGCGAATTAATCGTGCCCGAGGAGGAATTGTTTCCATTGGTCTCGGTTCAGAGTGGCGGCCTGTTCTCACGCAAGGACATCACTGACAGCAGCACACGGATTACCGATCGATTGGGTAGTGACGGATATGCATTCGCCAACGTGAATTCCATCCCGGATATCGATGATGAGGCGAAAACCGTGGGCCTGACATTCTTTGTCGATCCGGGCAAACGGGTCTATGTGCAGCGCGTCTTGTTTACCGGCAATACCCGCACCCGCGATGAGGTGCTGCGCCGGGAGATGCGCCAGCAGGAGGCCGGCTGGATCGCGACGCCCCAGGTGGAACGCGGCAAGGTGCGCCTGCAACGACTGGGGTATTTCAAGGAGGTCAACGTGGAGACGCCGGCGGTGGCGGGTTCTGCGGATCAGGTCGATGTCAATTACACGGTCGAGGAAAAGCCGTTCGGCAATTTCCTGGCCGGCATAGGGTTTTCACAGTCGCAGGGCCTGATCTTCCAGACCAGCATTACACAGGACAATTTTCTGGGCAGTGGTTCGCGGGTTCAGTTTGCGTTTAATAACAGTGAGATCAACCGGCGCATTTCAGTGGGATACATGAATCCCTATTACACCATTGACGGAATCAGCCGTGGTTTCAATCTCAACTACCAGGACACGGATTATGAGGATTTTGGCACCCTGGATTATGACAGCCGGGTCTGGGGCGGCGGCGTCAATTTCGGCATCCCCATCAGCGAATACAATTTCATATTCACGTCGTTGAACTACGAGAATACGGAGATATCCCCGGATCGGTTCTCGTCGTATTTGCGCCGGTTCATCGACAAGTACGACGATCACTTCAACATCCTGCGGCTCGGCGTCAGTTATTCCTACGACACGCGCAACAAGGCAATCCTTCCGGAAAGCGGCGTGATGCACCAGGTAGGCTCGGAAATGGGCATTCCGTCATTTGGCACCTCACTGGAATTCGCCAAGGTGAGCTATAAATTGCAATGGTTCCATCCTATCTGGCGGGACTTCATCTTTGCCGCGCGCGGCGAGGTGGGCTATGGCATGGGGCTGTTTGACACCGACGAGTTGCCGGTGTTTGAAAATTTCTATGCTGGTGGACCGCGTTCGGTGCGCGGCTACGAGGAGAACCGGCTTGGACCACAGGACTTAAACGGACGTCCATTTGGTGGTAACATTGAGATGACAGGCGGGGCCGAGGTTATCATTCCCGTGCCGTTCCTGAAGGATCTTGATTCGGTGCGCATTGCCGGATTTGTCGATGTCGGCAATGTGTTCATCAGCAACTGTTCGGATTACGAAGACCTGTTCGTTACGCGGCTCGAAATGGCGCAGTGCGAGCGGTCCGAATTCGATATCAACGAGCTGCGATATTCGGTGGGGCTCAGCGGGATCTGGATTTCTCCGTTCGGGCTGATCAGCGTCAGTGTCGCGGCTCCGTTTGGCGACGACGAGACGGATGAGACCCAGCCATTCCAGTTTACGTTTGGAACCAACTTTTAACTTGCTTGAGGGAGTAGTGCTTTGAAACGTTCTATCACTTTTGCATTAGTGCTCGCCGGCGCAAGCGCGCTGGTCATGCAACCGGTTCGTGCCGAGGATTACAAGATCGGCGCGGTAAATACCATCCGCCTGCTGGAACAATCGCCGCAGGCCGAAAGCATGCGCACCCAGATCGAAAAGGAATTTGCGCCCAAGGACCGGGAACTGGTCGCCGCGCAGAAGAAGCTCAAGGATATGGAGGACAGGCTCGCCAAGGATGCGGCCATAATGAGCGAGACGGAACGGCGTAATCTGGAACGCGACATCATCAATGATCGGCGCGAGCTGAAGCGCAGCCAGGATGAATTTCGCGAAGACCTGACGTTCCGCAGAAACGAGGAAATGGCGAAGATTCAAAAGGAGATAATCGAGGCCATCCAGTCGGTTTCCAAGCAGAATGGATATGATGTGGTCCTGACCGAAGGCGTGATCTACGCAAGTCAAAAGGTGGATATCACCGCCCTGGTGGTGGATGCCCTGAAGAAGCGCCCAGGCAGCGCAGCGGCACCGGCGCCGGCACCAGCGCCCAAGCCGTAGTCCGCGTCACGGCGCCGGCCGGCACAATGCCGGCCGTCGTGCGCCGCTTCGTGGCGTAAACTTTTGGGGTGGGAGGGTTTTCTCCCTTTAATCGGGGCTGAGTGAAACATGCCTTTTACCCTGAAAGAAATTGCCGATTGCATTGGCGCCGAATTGCACGGGGATCCGGATTGCCGGGTCGAAGGCGTAGCCAGTCTGGCGCGGGCGAAAAGCGGGCATATCACATTCCTGGGTAACTCACGCTTATCCCGCTTGCTCCCGGAATCGCAGGCATCAGCGGTCATCCTGACCGCGGCTGACCAACCCAAGTGCCGCACTAATGCGCTGGTGACGGGCAATCCCTATGTAGCCTACGTGAAGGCCGCTCTGTTGCTGCATCCCGCCCCCGGTTTCACACCGGGCATGGACCCCAACGCCGTGGTGCATGAGTCCGCGCAGGTGGCGCCAAGCGCATTTGTCGGACCCTGCGCGGTGCTCGGCGAGCGGGTCCGCATCGCCAGCGAGGTGTTCGTCGGTCCCGGATGTGTCATCGGAGACGACGTGGAGATAGGGCACGGCAGCCGACTGGTTGCCAACGTCACCCTCTCCCATGGTGTCCGGCTGGGTGAGCGCGTGTTGGTGCATCCGGGGGTTGTGATTGGGGCGGATGGGTTTGGCCTGGCCAACGATCGGGGCACCTGGCTCAAGGTTCCCCAGCTTGGCGGCGTCGTTATTGGCAATGATGTCGAGATCGGTGCGAATACCGCGATTGACCGCGGTGCGCTTGAAGATACGGTGATCGAGGACGGGGTGAAAATCGATAACCTCGTGCAGATAGGTCATAATACGCGCATCGGGGCGCACACTGCCGTAGCCGGCTGCGCCGTGATAGCCGGCAGCGTCACCATCGGCAGGCGGTGCATGATCGGAGGGGCATCCGCGCTGTCCGGTCACATTGAGATCGTCGATGACGTGGTCATCACCGGAATGTCCGGAGTGCCAAATTCAGTCATG
Source organism: uncultured Enterobacteriaceae bacterium (assembly GCA_964394115.1). Classification (GTDB taxonomy): domain Bacteria; phylum Pseudomonadota; class Gammaproteobacteria; order Eutrophobiales; family Eutrophobiaceae; genus 2-02-FULL-61-13. The sequence continues at coordinate 9,423 of CAYMXG010000008.1, forward strand.
CAGCCGGGCACCTATTCCAGCGGCATGCCGATCATGGAAAACCCCACCTGGCGCAGGAACATGGTGCGCTTGAAACACCTGGACGAACTTGCCAGACAGGTGCGGAACCTGGAACAGGCGCTGGCGCTCGTGCAGGCACGTCTCGAAGCAAAAGACTGAGGCCGATCCGGCAACCGCATCCGCAATCGACCTGGACGAGGAAGTTGATGCCATGGATGTAAATCAGATAAAAGATATCCTTCCGCACCGATACCCGTTTCTGCTTATAGATCGCGTGCTGGAGATTGTCCCGGGACAGCGTATTCGCGCCATTAAAAACGTGTCCGTGAATGAGCCCTACTTCCCGGGTCACTTCCCGCAGAAGCCTCTGATGCCCGGTGTATTGATCATCGAGGCGCTGGCGCAGGCCGCGGCAATTCTCGGTGAAAAGTCTGTTGCCGAAAACCATCAGGAAGGCGTGCTCTATTACCTGGTGGGTATTGATAACGCGCGCTTTCGCAAGCCGGTGGGGCCGGGCGACCAATTGCTGTTGGAAGTTACCTTTCAGACTGTCCGGCGCAACATCTGGAAGTTCTCGGGCACGGCTTCCGTGGGTGGCCTGGTGGTTGCCTCAACGGACCTTCTGACCACGGTCTCGGAACCCAACCCTTGATTCATCCCACCTGCGTCGTCCATGCGGACGCGAGGATCGACGCGCGTGCGGAACTGGGGCCATTCTGCACCATTGGGGCCGGGGTCGAGATAGCTGCAGGCTCGGTGTTGGGGCCCAATGTGGTGATCTATGGACCGACAAGAATCGGTCCGGACAACAAGATCTTTCAGTTTTGCTCCATCGGCGATGACCCACAGGACAAAAAATTCCGCGGCGAAACCGATTCGCGCCTCGAGATCGGGAGGGGAAACGTCATCCGGGAGTATTGCAGCATCAATCGCGGCACGGCCGCCGGCGGCGGGCTGACCCGGATCGGTGATGACAACTGGATCATGGCCTATGTGCATGTGGCGCATGATTGTCGCGTGGGTAATGCGACGGTATTGGCAAACAACGCCACGTTGGCGGGTCACGTACACGTGGAAGACCACGCGATACTGGGCGGGTTCACCGGGGTGCACCAGTTCTGCCGTATCGGCGCCTACAGTTTCGCTGCAATATCGTCGGTAATCGTCAAGGACATCCCGCCCTACGTGCTGGTCTCGGGAAACACGGCCCGGCCGAACGGGTTGAACCGCGAGGGATTGCGCCGACACGACTTCCCGGCGGAAGAAGTGGAGGCCTTGCGACGCGCCTACCGCATTATCTACCGTGAAGGGTTGCTGCTGCAGGAAGCGGTGCAACGCCTGCGTGATCTGGCCGGGCAATCCATGCATGTGGCGCGCCTGGTGAACTTTATTTCCAGTTCCGAACGCGGTATCGCGCGCTGAACCGCGCGTATCGCGCAGTAGGACGTCACCGCGACTGCGTCAGACTCGCCCCGGCCCTCCCTGATGACAAGTATTGCACTGGTGGCGGGAGAACCCTCAGCGGATCAACTTGCCGGCGGCTTGTTGCGGGCCATCCACGACATTGAGCCGGATGCCGGTGTATCCGGCCTCGGTGGCCCCGAGTTCGTGGCCGCAGGCGGCAACGCCATTGCATCCATGGATGCAATGGCAGTGATGGGACTGTTTGAGGTGGTTGTCCATCTGCCCAGACTGCTGGCGCTGCGCGCCAGGCTGGTACGGCAATTTCTGGCACTGCGTCCGGACGTATTCGTGGGTATCGATGCGCCCGATTTCAATCTGGACCTGGAATTGCAACTGCGTCGCCGGGGCGTGCACACCGTTCAGTATGTCGGACCCAGTGTGTGGGCCTGGCGTAATAATCGTTTACGCAAGATCGCCCGGGCGGTGGAGCGGGTGCTGGTACTATTCCCTTTCGAGCAGGCGTTTTATGACGCAGCCGGCATCCCCTGTACATATGTTGGCCACCCACTCGCCGATGCGATAGCACTGGAGCCGGATCGCGGCGCTGCGCGGCAGCGGCTGGGACTGGAGGCGGGCGCAATTGTCGTGGCCCTGCTGCCGGGTAGCCGGCATGCGGAGATTCGGCAGCATGCCGGGGTGTTCCTGCAGGCCGCAGACTGGATTGCCCGGCGTTGTCCGGAGGCGCGCTTTGTCGTCAGCCTGCGCGATGATCAGGGACTGGAGCAATTGCGCGCAGAGATGCGACGACTGGGCCTGGACCGGCTTCCGATCCAGCTGCAATGCAATCGCACCCATGATGCGCTGGCCGCCGCGGATGCGGCACTCGTGGCCTCGGGCACGGTCACGCTGGAAGCGCTGTTGTGCAAGTGCCCAATGGTCGTCGCTTATCGCATGCATCCGGTGAGCTATCACATCCTGCGCAAAATGGTCAGTGTCAGGCATGTGGCACTTCCCAATCTGCTTTGCGGCGCGGAAGTGGTACCTGAATTGCTGCAGGATCAGTGCCGGCCGGAACTACTCGGCGCGGAGGTCATGCGTTGGTTGCAGGACACGGGTGCCTGTGCCGTGCTGAAGGACCGGTTTACGCAGCAGCATCTGCAACTCCGCCATGGCGCGAGTGCGCGCGCGGCAGCGGCGGTACTCGCCGTGGCGCGGGGCGCATAATGCAATTGGATTTGCTGCCGATGCCGGTACCGCAACATGTGGCCGGTGTGGATGAAGCGGGTCGTGGTCCCCTTGCTGGCCCGGTATACGCCGCCGCGGTTATCCTGGACCCGGCCCGGGAGATACAAGGAATAGCGGATTCAAAACAGCTTAGCGCACGCGCACGGCAACGCCTCGCCGTGGAGATCAAGACGTACGCCCTTGCCTGGGCCGTAGCGCGCGTGGACAATCTGGAGATCGATCGTATCAATATTCTGAACGCCAGCCTTTCAGCCATGGTAATTGCCGTGGAATCATTGAAGATCCCCCCGCAACTCGCGCTGGTGGATGGCGCCATTTGCCCGCGCCTTGACTGTGAGGTGCGCGCCGTCGTGCGCGGCGATGCCACCGTGGCGTCCATTGGTGCTGCTTCGATCCTTGCCAAGGTGTCACGGGACGAGGAGATGGAACGCATGGAACTTGAGTATCCGGGGTATGGCTTCGCGCGCCACAAGGGCTACCCCACCGCAGAGCATCTGGCTGCACTTGAGCGGCTTGGGATCTGCCCAATCCACCGACGTTCATTTGCCCCGGTGCGGCGGCAACTGGCGCGGGACGAGACAACGGTTGGACCGCATGCCGCGTAAGTTCGTTCACCTGCGCCTGCACAGCGAATATTCGCTGGTGGACGGGCTGGTTCGCATTGATGCCCTGGCGGAAAGGGTCGCCGCCGCGGGCATGCCGGCAGTCGCCGTCACGGATCGCTGCAATCTTTTTTCGCTGGTGAAGCTGTACCAGCAGGCCAGTGCGCGCGGCATCAAGCCGGTGGCAGGCGTGGAGGTAATCGTCGCCGGCGACGATCCGGGCGCGTTGGGTAATACGCTGGTGCTGTTGTGTCGCGACCAGGCTGGCTACCGGAACCTGGCGCGGCTGGTAACGCGCAGCAATGTTGAGGGGCAGGGGCGCGGCGTTCCCGTGGTGCAGCGTGCGTGGCTCAGCGGCCACACGTCCGGGCTGATCGCACTGTCCGCTGCAGCCGAAGGCGATGTCGGACAGGCGCTGATCTCCGGGAATCGCGCCCTGGCCGAGGCGCGCCTGGTGGAGTGGCTGGAATTGTTTCCGGATCGCTACTACCTGGAGTTGCACCGCACGGGGCGCGCCAATGAGGAGTTGCATATAGAAGGCGCGCTGACACTGGCGCAGTCACTGTCCGTGCCAGTGGTGGCCACCAACGACGTCCGCTTTCTCAACGCTGACGAGTTTGAGGCACATGAGGCGCGAGTTTGCATACAGCAGGGCCGTGCCTTGAACGACCCGCGCCGTCCCAAGGACTACAGCCCGGAACAATACCTCAAGACTTCCGAACAGATGCTTGAGCTGTTCCAGGACATACCGGAGGCGGTGGAAAATGCCTTCCTGATCGCCCAGCGCTGTACGCTGGAGCTGACGCTCGGCGAGTCACATCTCCCCGATTTTCCCGTCCCTGCGGGGCAGGATCAGAATTCGTGGTTACGCCATGAAGCTGAACGCGGGCTGCAGCGCCTGTTTTCCACTCCCGCCGCCGGCCTGAACGCGGCGGATCAGCCGCGTTACCAGGAACGGCTGGAAAGTGAACTCGGCGTGATAACGGGTATGGGATTTGCCGGGTACTTCCTCATCGTCGCAGATTTCATCCGCTGGGCGAAGCAACGCGCCATCCCCGTGGGTCCGGGCCGCGGCTCGGGGGCCGGTTCCCTGGTCGCTTACGCGCTGGACGTGACGGAACTGGATCCGCTGCGTTATGACCTGCTGTTTGAACGGTTCCTGAATCCCGAGCGCATTTCGCTGCCGGACTTTGATGTGGACTTCTGCATGGATCGACGCGATGAAGTAATTGATTACGTCATTGCCAAGTATGGCCGTGATCGCGTGTCGCACATCATTACCTACGGCAGTATGGCGGCGAAGGCGGTAGTGCGCGATGTCGGTCGCGTATTGGGACATCCCTATGGGTTTGTCGACAAGGTTGCCAAACTGATCCCCTTTGATCCCAACATGACCCTGGATCGCGCCCTCAAGGAAGAGGAAGCGCTGACAGAGCGCTACCGCAACGAGGAGGAAGTGCGACTCCTGATAGATTTGGCGCAAAAGCTGGAGGGCCTGGCACGCAATGCCGGGCGCCACGCCGGCGGCATAATCATCGCGCCGCGTCCGCTGGAAGAGTTCATGCCCCTGTATTGCGAACCGGGCGGTCACTCCACTGCCACGCAGTTCGACATGGGGGATGCGGAAGCAGTCGGTCTGGTCAAGTTTGATTTGCTTGGCTTGCGCACGTTGACCATCATTGACTGGGCGGTCCGGGATGCGGCGCCGTTACGGGCCGCGCAGGGACTGCCGGCGCTGGATATTCGCGCCATTCCGCTCGACGACGCCGCCAGCTACGAGCTGATTCAGCGCATGGAAACCACGGCCGTATTCCAGCTGGAATCCGATGGCATGCGCAAATTGATCCGCCGCCTGAAACCCGACACTTTCGACGATCTGGTGGCGCTGGTGGCGTTGTTCCGGCCGGGTCCGCTACAGTCCGGCATGGTGGACGATTTCGTGGATCGGAAGCACGGCAAGGCGCGCGTGGAATATTTTCATCAGGCGTTGCGCGGCATCCTTGCACCCACTTATGGCGTCATCCTGTACCAGGAGCAGGTCATGCAGATTGCCCAGGTGCTGGCCGGCTACACACTCGGGGCTGCCGACCTGTTGCGGCGCGCCATGGGCAAGAAAAAACCGGAAGAAATGGCCAAACAACGCTCCATCTTCACTGCCGGGGCCAGGGAGCGAGAGGTGCCGGAGGTGCTGGCCACGCATATTTTTGACTTGATGGAAAAATTTGCCGGATACGGTTTCAACAAGTCCCATTCCGCGGCATATGCACTGCTGGCCTACCAGACCGCATGGCTGAAGGCCCATTATCCGGCAGCATTCATGGCCGCCGTGCTGTCAGCAGATATGGATAACACCGACAAGATTGTCACCTTGCGCCATGAAATCGGGCGCATGGGAATGGAATTGTTGCCGCCGGGTGTCAATGAAAGTGTGCGCAAATTCCAGGTGGTGAATGCAAAGACCATCCGCTTCGGTCTGGGTGCAATCAAGGGGGTTGGGACGTCCGCCATCGACAGCATTGTCTCGGCACGCGAAGGTGCCGGCCCGTTCACGGACCTTTTCGATCTGGTTCGCCGCGTCGACCTGCGCCGCGTCAACAAACGCGTATTGGAGGCGTTGATCCGGTGCGGTGCGGCGGATGGTCTGGGCCCGGGGCGGAGCACAATGCTGGCCACGCTCGACAAGGCGTTGCAGTTTGCCGGGCAGTGCGTGGCAAATTCGGATACCGGGCAGGACGACATGTTCGGATTGCAGCTGACCGTTGCGCCGCCGCCGCATGACGCCGCCGGTGCCGACGCGCGATTTGTACATGCCGAGCCGTGGAATGAGAAGCAACGTCTGGACGCGGAAAAGCAGACCCTGGGCTTTTATCTGAAGGGGCATCCGATCCAGCGCTACGAGGCGGAACTGGCGGGAATTGTCACCCGGCCGCTGCGTGAATTGCGTCCCGGCAACGTGACCGTCGCGGGATATATCGATTCATTGCGCGTGCGGTCTGGCAATCGCGGCAAAATGGCAGATTTTCAAATTGATGATCGCACCGCGCGGGCGCACGTGCGGTTGTATTCCGAGGTCTATCAGCGCTACTACAATGTGATCATTGCAGATCAGCTGGTCATCATTCGCGGTGAGGTGGTGGAGGATGATTACTACCAGTCAGGCTGCGCAATTATTGCGCGGGAAATCTACACGCTGGACCAGGAACGGACGCGGGGTGCGCGACTCAAGCTGCGGGTCGGACAGGACCTATCCGGTAACGGGATTGTGGCGGAGTTGCAGCAGGTCCTGTCGCCTCATCGCCCCGGTCCGGCGCCGGTTGTGATCGAATATAATAACCAGTCTGCCACCGCGATCCTGACGCTGGGAGACCAGTGGCGGGTCACATTGACGGATCGCCTGCTGGATTCCCTGACCGTGATGCTCGGTGAGGACAACGTCCGGGTGCAGTATCCGCGCGGTGCGACAGCCTGATCCCTTGCTGACAGGAATTTGATGCCCGTGGCGCGCACTTACCTCGAATTTGAACAGCCCCTGGTGGAATTGGAGGCAAGGATCGATGAGCTGCGGTATCTGGGCGATGACACGGATGCAAATGTCTGCGTAGAGGTTGGCCACCTGGAACAGCGTGCCCGTGAACTGACCCAGGCCATATTTCATTCACTCAACGCCTGGCAGATCGCCCAGGTCGCCCGGCATCCGCAACGTCCCTATACGCTCGACTACATTGCGCGCCTGTTCACCGACTTTGAAGAGCTGCACGGCGACCGTGCCTTTTCCGATGACCCGGCCATCGTCACGGGTATTGCGCGCTTCGATCAGGCCGCGGTTGCGATCATCGGGCATCAAAAAGGCAGGGACGTGAAAGAACGGCTGCACCGCAACTACGGCATGCCCAGGCCTGAGGGATATCGAAAGGCCTTGCGCGTGATGCAGTTGGCCGAGCGATTCAGATTACCGCTGCTGACGTTTATCGATACCCCCGGCGCCTATCCCGGTATTGATGCCGAGGAGCGCGGCCAAAGCGAGGCCATAGCACGCAACCTCGAAGTCATGTCGCAATTGCGGGTTCCCATTATCTCCACCGTGATTGGGGAAGGCGGGTCGGGCGGCGCGCTGGCCATAGGCGTCGCCGACCGGGTCATCATGCTCGAGTACAGCACCTATTCGGTCATTTCGCCGGAAGGCTGTGCGTCCATCCTGTGGAAGAGTTCCAGCAAGGCGGCGGAGGCGGCAGATGCCATGGGTATCACCGCCCAGCGACTGCTGGAGCTGGGAGTGGCGAATCGCGTTATAAAAGAGCCAATGGGTGGTGCGCATCGTGATCCGGAGCAGGCGGCTATCACCGTAGGGGCCGAAATCAGGGCGCAGTTGCAGGAACTGCGGCGCCTGGATGAGTCGACACTGTTGGCGCAACGCCAGGGCCGCCTGCGTTCGTTCGGTTTTTTCCAGTAGTCTGCGCCGATGGCGCGCCCAGCGCGTGCCATCGCCTGCGCGAAAGGATCCGGTTCTGATGCCAATGCGTGACTCCGGCGGAAAAGACTTACTGGAATTGATCCGGTCCTGGCCGCATGTCAGGGCCTGCCGCGTGGCGTTCAGCGGCGGCGTCGACTCGACGGTTTTGCTGCATTTGCTGGCGGGGGTGGAGTCGGAACTGCCCGGTCCGCTATCTGCAATTCATGTCAATCACGGCCTGCACGATCGCAGTCAGGACTGGAATCAACACTGCCAGGCTGTCTGTCAGACATGGGGTATTGAATATGCCTCGTATCGCGTGGATGCCAGACCGGTTCGGGGGCACAGCCCGGAAGAGTGGGCGCGGACATTGCGCTACGGGCTGCTCGAAGGCTTGCTGGCGCCGGGCGAACTCTTGCTCACTGCCCACCACCAGGATGACCAGGTTGAGACACTGGTATTGCAACTCTGCCGTGGCGCCGGTCCCGCTGGACTGGCCGGGATGCAGGCCTGGCGGCCATTCGGTGCCGGGGGCCACGGTCGGCCCCTGCTGGCGTGGCGCAGAGGCGAGATTGCGGCATATGCGGCCGGGCACAAATTGCAGTGGCTGGAAGATCCCAGCAATGCTGACGCACGCCTGGATAGAAATTTCGTGCGTCTGGAATTGCTCCCGGTACTGCGATCGCGTTGGCCCGGCGCGGGTGCGACCATCAGCAGGGCAGCGGAATTACAGACCGAGGCGAACGCGGTACTGGGCGAAATCGCAGCGCAGGACCTGGCTGTCTGCTGTGGAGATGCGCCAAACCGTTTGCGCCTTGCTGGACTCGCCGCCTTATCCTGGCCGCGGCAGGCGAATGTCCTCAGGCACTGGCTGGCATCATTGTCTTTGCCTGCCCCCGCGCGTATTCACGTTTGCGAAATGCGACAGCAATTGCTTGCGTCGCGGCCGGATGCCTCGCCGAAGGTGGCTTGGCCCGGTGCCGAGGTGCGCCGATTTGCCAACGAACTATGGGCCGGATCGCCGCTGCCACCGAGGGATACACGGGATCGCGTGTCATGGTGCCTGCGCGAGCCCTGCAATCTCGCCCATGGCAGGCTGAGCGCACGTTCCGTTACCGGCCGCGGACTGCGCCAGTCTGCGCTGGCAGGCGACAATATAGAGATCCGGTTTCGACGCGGTGGCGAGGCCATTCTGCCCGTGGCCGACCGGCATCACCGCAGCTTGAAAAAACTGATGCATCAGGCGCGTATACCGCCCTGGCTGCGCAGCCGACTGCCACTGCTGTTTCTTGGGGATCGCCTGGTTGCCGCCGCCGACCTGTGGCTGGAAGCGACCATGGCGGCGTCTGATTTGGAGCCCGGCTGGGAGATCACCTGGCAAGACAACGCCGTTTGCGCCGGCGATTGAACTGCAGCTAACCGGTACGCGGTTGACGCGTGTGCTGGATTGCGGTTTGTTCCTGCAACTGTTCGTCTGCGCCGCTCTCGGTAAATCTGAGGACAACGTCCCCGACCTCGATCATGTCGCCTTCCTGCAGGGGGCGTTTCTTTACCTGTTGTCCATTGATAAACGTTCCGTTGCGCGAACCGCGATCAAGTAGAGTAAACGCTCCATCCGCCCCGCGCTGAATCTCGGCGTGGCGTCTTGAGATGGAGACGTCATCCAGCGCCATTTCGTTCTCACGACTCCTTCCAATTCGCCAGATGGCGCTGGTGATGGCGTAGCGCTTGGGATGGGAGGTTTGCGAGATCAGGTATGCGAACGGTTTCAATTCCGGCAGGGCGGAATGCCGTGCGTCAGGTGATTTTCCCGGCCGCCGGAACAGCAGGTAAAGTGTCATCAGCGCCAGCAAAATCAGGATCGTCAGCGCCGCAGGCACAGCGTACCAGAGCCAGCGATCACCACTTGGTCCTGAATACGATGTTACCTGGGCCGGGGTGATCGCGGGCGGCACCCGCTTCGCTGCGGCAGTCAGCGCGACAGGAACCGTTGGCGGCGGGGGCAACCGGAGCGGGATCTCCACCCGGGATTCGCGCGTTGCTGTGCGCACGACAAGTTTGGCAACCGGGGCCGGTTCGTCTGCGCCCGGGCCGGGCAGGGCAAAGGTGACGCGCCCGCCACTGTCCGTGCTGGCCAGGATCTGCCGCTCAAATCCTTCTGGGAGCCTGCCGTTCAGGTCAGCCTCCAGATACGCCCCTCCGGTCTCGTGGCTCAGCCTGCGCAGGCTTTGCAATGCCACCGAACGTGCCACGGAACGGGGGAATCCCAGGCTCACGATGCTGATGCCGCCGCGGCGGGCCGCACGCACTACATCCTCGTGGTAATAGGCCGTGTCCTCGGCTTGCCCGTCAGAAAACACGACGATAAAACGCCGGTCCGCGTCCGTGGCAACCAATAGTTCCACCGCTTGCTGCAAATTTCGGTACAACTCGGTCGTCATACCGACGGCGCGCAGCCGCTGGGCTGCGGACGTAACCACACCGGCCGGGCTACCCAGGGGCGCCAGGATCTCCAGTTCCTTGTCAAAGCGCGCCAGCCCGAGCCTGTGGTATGGACGTGCGGCCTGTGCAAGTGACGCCACCTGCCGGATGTTTTGTTCCACGATGGGGGACCGTCCCGGGTCGCTGGTGTCCAGCAGGAACAGCAGCGCGGTTTCCGCTTCCGGCCAGGGGAATGCAGTGCGTTCCTTGGGTGGGACACTACCGCCAGCGGCCTGCAACGCCAGACTGGCTTCCGACCCGGTCAGGCTGCGGTAATCGCAACGCAGGATTTGCAGATCCGGCTGCTCGCAGCGCAGGTAGACTTCTCCGGCCGATCCTTCCCATGCCGCAACGGCAGGGAAGAATACAAGTATCAGCAGGGTGAGAGCGGTCCGCGGCATAGGGGCGACTATTTATCCGGAAATAACGGGTCCGGAATATCAAAGAATACCAGGGGAGCTGTGGTTGACCCGCCACTGGCCGGGTCATGCAGGCCCGCCACAGCATTTGTGTGTGAATGGGTGAATTCACCCATCTGTGGCACTCCCTTGTTCATCCTGGATGTGGCGTTGATGACTACTTCATGCAGGGGGGCGGAGTAGGGAAATTGGAATGCCCGCGGCACGCCACCCTTTGCCAGGTCCTCTGCGTCGGTGAGCCAGAGGTTGATGGCGCCTTTGCTTTTGCTGAGTTTATCCGGTTGCTGGACGTAGGCCGCATGCAACCGGAATTTGTGCGGCGGGTCTTGGGCAATGGGCCAGCCCAGCAAATCCGGTATGGACGCATATGAGATCAGGCAAAATGCTGCAGCCGTGACCGCGCCCGCTGCCTTCACAGGCCAGCCCCAGCGTGAATAAAGGATGACACCCAACAGCAGCAGCGCGACAAAGGCGTATGCGACCGCCAGTCCCGCGTAACCAAGATTCAACATTTCAAATATCTCCGGTCATAAAAGAATTTTTTGTGAGCATGGTTCAGGGTTCCCGGCGGGCCCAGTGTTCCGTGCCGAAATCAACTATTGCGCGCAATTGGGCATTGGTGTCGCGGACCAGCGCCACCAGCGCGGCATCCTGCCCCGCATGTTCCGGCAGCAGGGGCGTGGCAATATGCGTTGCCTCCCCGCCGCGGCGTACGGTAATCCGCCCCGGGCAGTAGTTTATATACCCTGGGTCCAGTTCCAGCATTTTTCTGGCCAGACCCAGATTACAAAACAGGATCACTTCGAAATCCGGAAACTCGATTTTGTCGCTTTCGCGTATGCCGCGTCCCACATGCAACTGGCTGGTGATGCGAAAGTTGTGTTCGCTGACGGCAAACTCCACGTCCTCGACCGCTTCCGCCACCGTTTTTTGGGTGGTGCGCTCATAAATCTGCTGGTCAGTCGGGCTCTGCGCCGTTTCGCATCGGGCAGGAGCCATGGCCACGAGACAAACACAGGCAGTCCCTGCCAACAGAGCCGGCAAACCGCTGGCGGTACCCAGGATCATTCGCGGATGATGACGCGTGTTCCGCGGGTTACGTAGGCACGCAGTTCGTTGACTTCCTCATTGCGGAGGGCGATGCAGCCGCGCGTCCAGTTCTGGCTGCGATGGATGTCCAGCTTCTTGGGTGAAACCTCACCGATGCCGTGGATGCCAATAAAACCGCCCAATTCCGTGTTCTGCGGCGGCACTGAGCCGGCACGGTACGCCGTGGCGATGGCCTTGAACTGGGATGCATCAATGGTGCGATTCCGGTAGCCATGCCAGCCGTCCACCAGGTTCGGATAATCAAGCAACATGAAGAAATGGAAACGGCTGTCGGCCTTGAATTCCGTAATCCGGTATGCGCCCACGGGAGTCATGTCATCACCGCGCCGACGTTTGGCACCCTTGCCGCCGCGACCAAAGGCAGCGTGGTAGCGTTTTATGATTGCATCCCCGTCCTTGATGACCAATTCATTGCGGGATTTCGAGATTTCCAATTCGTAGCGCGGCATGGATACGTCGTTGGCCGCAGCCGGCGCCTGCGGCAACGAGGCGCAGACAATTAAGGTTGCGACGGCCGCAGTGCAATACCGCCGCCAGCCGCGCAAGCGGGGCAAATTGCAATCGTCGTGCTTCTGCTTCACAGTGTCGCCCAGTTCCCCGTCGTTTATTGCCGCCTGCCGATGCCCCCAGCCACTGCCAATTTGATGCACCGGGCCAGCTATGACCTGGTGACCGTAATTCTGCATTGGGTCATGGCTTTGCTCATTCTAGTCCTGTTCCTGTTGGGCTGGTATATGGTCGACCTGCCCAAAGACAGTGCCGAGCGCACGTATTTCTTTGGATTACATAAGTCCATTGGGCTCACAGTAGCCGCTTTGCTGGTATTGCGTATCGGCTGGCGCCTGCGAATGCCGGGTCTGGCGCCGGCGAATGGACTCACCGAGTGGCAGCGTCGTCTGTCCATTCTGGTGCACCGGCTGCTTTATGTGTTCATGGTGCTGCAACCCCTGTCCGGTTATATCTCATCGTCCTTCGCCGGTTACCCAACCCGATTCTGGGGCATGCAATTGCCACAATGGGCGGAAAAGAATCCAGTGCTAAACGAGCTGTTTACCGGGGTGCACGCGTTTTGTTCCGTGGTACTGGCGCTACTGGTCGTGCTGCACATTGCCGGCGGTCTGGCGCATCTCTCGGGCCGGCATGTGAATGTGCTGCCGAGGATACTTCCCTGGCGTGACTGACAGGCAATGGCTGTGTCAGGCGGAAAAAGAAAAGGGGCCGTGGTTAGGCCCCTGATCCTGTCCTGGCCCGAACTGCGGCCAAAACGGTATTACTTGTTGTTGATGTACATCGTGACTTCGAAGCCGAAGCGGATGTTGTTGTACTCAGGGGTTTCCCACTTCATTTTGAATCTCCTCTGGTGCATCAGACATCGGAACTATCTGTTTGAACCCGGTTTGCCCGGGCACCGGTTTCCCGGTGAGATTATTCCTGCGAATGTTGTGCCATTTTGACGAATGCCTATATCACACACAGAATACAACGAATAAAATCAACACGTTACTTAAATAACGTAGACTGCACCCATTGTTCTTTCTGGCTGAATAAATCCGCCAGACTTGGCTGCACCGTTCAGTCTTACCAGCTGGATGTGGTCTATTTGAACCACCCCCCATTCCCGTATACTCGATTCATGGCGGTATCCCCCCGGCGTTCCCTGCTCAGTCTGCTGCGTTTTCATGAGGCCGCATTTCTGCTTCTGGTGGCCGTGACCGGGGCGTTAAGCGGGCTTTCCACCTACTTCTGGCAACAAACCTCGGCCGAAACCGCGCGTATCACCAATCTGATTTTTCTCAATGAACAGGTGCGCAGTGAGTTGTTGCTGCAAATCCAGGAGGTCTTCCGCGCCCGGTTGCTGGATGAACCCAGGGCGCAGTTGATGTATCGGCGAATCAATCAATTGTTCAACCAGTTGCGGCAAAGCTCGGGTTCCCTGGAGGAGGACCAGGCCATCCAGAACATGCAGCAGTCCTATCGGGAGATCCAACGGGATATGAACCGGATCTTTGCCGCGGCGGTGACCGTAGACGGCGCGGTCAGTGTTCGCATCCTGGATCCGCGCTTTGCCGATCACATGGTCAATCGGTTCGACGGCCCCTATGCTTCCTTCAAGGCGATTTTGAATCAACGCCACGGGGAATTGCAGGAGACAATGCAAGTCTGGACGCGTTATGCACCCGTCGGCATCCCGGTGGTCTTTCTGGTTGCGGTGTTACTGGTGGTGATGACTTCGCGCATTCTGCGCGCGGATTTTGTGCGGCCCATGGCAACTGTGAAGGAGGGGGCGCTGATAATCAGCGGTGGGCACCTTGAGCATCGTATCCCCGCCGGTGGTGTGGCTGAAGTGTCCGAGATTGCAGAGTCCATCAATCGCATGGCGGGGGATTTGACGCGCAGCCGTGATGCCCTGGTGGAACACGAGCGGCAGGTGGCGCTCGGTGCCTTGGTGCCGGTCATCGCCCACAATATTCGCAATCCCCTGGCCAGCGTACGTGCCGCAGCCCAGATGCTGGATGACCATGCAACCCGGGAGGATATCCGGGAGGGACGCGAGGCCATCATAACGACCATTGATCGCCTCGGACGCTGGGTGAATGCCCTGGTGTCCTATCTGCACCCATTGAAACCCAGCCTGCGCGCGGTACGGATGGCGGATCTGATGGCAGCCGCGCTCGCGGCCAGCAATGCCAGGATGCAGGAAAAGGGCCTGCTGGTTGTAAGGGAAAACTGGGAGGCGGATCAGGAAGTGCAGGTGGACCCGGATTTGATGGAGCAGGCGTTGGCCGGATTAATAGCCAATGCGGCGGATGCCTCACCCCATGCTGCCGCGTTGCGCGTACGATTCGAGGCATCTGCCGGCGCATTTTCCGTGCACATTATTGATGCCGGACCGGGGATTCCATTCAGCCCGCAACCCGGCAGCCTGGAGCCCGGTCCATCCACCAAGCGCTTTGGGACCGGCCTGGGACTACCTGTTGCCTTCAAGATTTGCCACAGCCATGGCTGGGACCTGGAGTTCAACGCCGTCGCGGGTGGTGGCACTGACGTGGCCATACATATTCCAGGCGATGCTGCGCAGGGGGTTGCGGGATGAATTCAAATAACACTTCCGGGGAATTGAGCGCACAAATTCCCATGCTCGCCAAGCGTGTATTGATAGTCGAGGATGAAACGGTCTTTGCCCGCTCCGTGCAGAAACGCCTGCAGCGCGAGGGTTACAACAGCGAGATATGCCCGAACCTTGC
>CAYMXG010000009.1:0-24210 GCA_964394115.1 uncultured Enterobacteriaceae bacterium
TGCAGAAACGCCTGCAGCGCGAGGGTTACAACAGCGAGATATGCCCGAACCTTGCATCGGCGCGCCAGCGTTTCCGCGAATTGAGCCCGGACCTGGTACTGCTGGATATGCGCCTGCCGGATGGGTCAGGGCTGGACTTTCTGGCCGAAATCAAATCCGCTCCTGCGGCCGACACCGTCGTGCTGGTGATGTCGGCCTATGGGGAAGTGGATGACGCCGTCTCAGCGATGAAACGCGGTGCGACTGATTACCTGAAGAAACCGGTGGACCTGGAGGAATTGCTGCTCAACGTGCGCAAGGTACTGGATCGCGGCGAGTTGGAGCAGCAAGTGGTCAATGCGTCCAAGCGCCATCAGCACCAGGCAGGGGGCGTGGATTTTCTGGGCACCTGCGCGGCCGTCGAGGCGGTGCGGGCGCAGGTTCGCAAGGTTGCCCAATTGGGTAACAACCCGGCCGCACTGCCGCCGACCGTCCTCATCCTCGGTGAAACCGGGACCGGCAAGGATGTGATTGCAAGGCTGTTGCATGCGCTCAGCGCGCGCCGGGACAAACCTTTTGTGCACGTTGACTGCGCCAGCCTGCCCAAGGATCTGATTGAGGCCGAGCTGTTCGGTCATGAAAAAGGGGCCTTCACCAGCGCGCACGTGTCGCGTACCGGATTGATTGAAGCGGCGGAAGACGGCGTGCTGTTCATGGACGAGATTGGAGAAGTGCCGCTCGATCTGCAGGCCAAGCTGCTGGCGGTGCTGGAGCGGCGCACGGTTCGTCGTGTCGGGACGACGCAGGAACGCGCCGCGCGGGCGTGGTTCATTGCCGCCACCAATCGTGATATCCAGGCGCTGGTAGCGCGTGGTGAGTTTCGTGCCGACCTGTTTTACCGGCTCAATGTCATATCCATACTGGTGCCGACGTTGCGCGAGCGCGGCGTGGATATGCTGGTGCTGGCACGCCATTTTGCGGCGCAGACGGCCAAGCGTTATGGTCTGCCGGTCCCGGGGATTTCCGCTGCCGCGGAGCGTGCCATCAGTGACTACACATGGCCTGGCAATGTGCGCGAGCTGAAGCACATGATCGAGCGCGCCGTGCTGCTGTCGGGCGGGACGGAATTGGGCGGCGATGCCATACCCAGGGCGGGTGCGATGGCGGTGGGGGATGCACCGCAGACGCTGGATGCCGGTATGACGCTGGATGCAGCCGAACTGGCATTGATCCAGCAGGCCTTGGGTCGCTGTGAAGGCAATGTTTCCCGTGCTGCCCGTGAACTAGGCATTACGCGCATGGCCTTGCGCTACCGCATGAAGAAATACGGCCTCTAACAGGTTGTTGAAAAAAGTCCGTCCATGGATTTGTTCAACAGCCTGCTAATGCAGCTTCAGACGCGGCCGGGTGCGCCGCGTCAACAAATCGGCCAGTGTGGTCAGCGCGACATGCAGGACACCATGCAGTGCCAGCAGGTGCATTTTGTAAAGTGACAGATACACGGCCCGCGCAAGCATCCCCTCCACGAACAGCCGCGGCGACCAATAACGGGCCAGATTACCCATCAAACTGCCGACGGTGGAGTACCGGCTCATATTGATCAGCGAACCGTAATCCACATAGTGGTACACGGGGAGGCTGTGACCCTCCAGTCTGCGGCGCAAGCTCTTTACCAGCATGGACGCCTGCTGATGTGCTGCCTGGGCTCGCGGCGGCACCATGCCGGTTCCGTCCGGGAGCGGGCACTCCGCGCAATCGCCGAAGGCAAAGATGTCCTTGTCACGCGTGGTCTGGAGCGTGGGCAACACCAGCAATTGATTGCCACGGTTGCACTCAAGACCCTCGATCCGCGCCAGGAAATCCGGTGCCTTGATGCCGGCGGCCCAGACCAGGGTCTCAGCCGGCGTGACCTTACCATCGGCGGTCAGGAAGCCGTCCGACCGGGCCTCGGCGATCCGCTCGCCGGTCAGAATGTCGATTCCCAGTTGCCGCAGTTCTTCAGCGACCTGTGCCGAGAGTTTTGCGGGCAGGCCGGGAAGGATGCGATCAGCCGCATCAATTATCGTGATCTTTATATGCTGGTCGAAGTTGAAACCCGCAAACAGATACCCGATCAACTCTTGCGCACTGTGGTGAAGTTCGGCCGCCAGTTCCACCCCGGTGGCGCCGCCGCCGGCAATGGCTATCCGCAACTGCCCTGGGCGCAGCGGCGCAGTCTGCGTGACAGCGGTGTAAAACGTGCGCAGCAGATGCTGTTGAAACCGATCCGCTTGCCAGCGCCGGTCCAGGAAATGGCAATGCTCCTTGACGCCGGGAATGCCGAAGTCATTGGCGATGCTGCCGACGGCCACGATCAGCGTGTCGTAAGGGAAACTGCGCGCCGGGACAAATTCGGCGCCGGTGTCATCCCGGGTGGCGTCCGTATGTACCATGCGGGCCGTGCGATCCACACGCGTGACCCGGCCGAGTCGAAACTGGAAGTGGTGGGCGCGCGCCTGGACCAGGTAGCTCAACTCGCCCTCATGGGAATTCAGCGTGCCGGCGGCCACCTCGTGCAACAACGGTTTCCACGTGTGGGTAAGGCTGGCGTCGACCAGCGTAATCTCGGCGCGTCCGGCACGGCCCAGGCTATCGCCGAGTCGCGTCGCCAGTTCGAGGCCGCCGGCGCCGCCGCCGGCGATTAACATGCGATGCAATTGCGGTTTTGTCATGCAGGGAAGGTGCGCTGCGCGGGTGGGGTGCGCTGCGTATAATAGTCATCCGAAGGGATCTACTCCAGACGCTTTCGGCAACGGAGGTTTTTGTGAACCAGCCAACCGCGACGGAAATTCAGGCTGCAGCGTTTCAGCGGCTCGTGCAGCACCTGCGTGAACATGCGGACGTGCAGAACATCGACTTGATGAATCTCGCCGGTTTTTGCCGGAATTGCCTGGCCAAGTGGTACCGGGCCGCCGCGGAAGATCGCGGTATCACGATGGACTACGAGCAGGCCCGCGAAATCATTTACGGCATGCCATACGCCGAATGGAAGGAAAAACACCAGCGCGAGGCATCGACCGAACAACAGTCGGCATTTGCAAAGCGCGGCGAATAACGTTCGCTCGCTTATCTGCGGGTTCAAGGGTGATGAGCCGTGTTGCCGGGTGTACACGGTATCAGGTGAATCATTGGTGCCGGATGCGGGACTTGAACCCACAACCTTCCGCTTACAAGGCGGGTGCTCTGCCAATTGAGCTAATCCGGCGCGAGGATTTGCCGTTGCCAGCGGTTGCATCTGCGGCGGGAAAGTAAAGGAGCAAGGGCGGGATTACAAGTCCCGATTTGCCACCGGGGTCGCGCCGCAAGGCCATCCGCCGGGCCGGGGCGGATTAACCCGTCTGCTATACTGCCTGCCTTCCAATCGAGTCAATTTCGGCGCCGATGCGCCATGCCATTTCGACCTGAAAACCGCCAATGAAGATTCTCATTATAGATGACTCGGCCGATTTCCGCGCCCTGCTGCGGGTACAAATTGGCCGCTCGATCGAAAGCGCGGAGATCGAGGAGTATGACCCGGCGCGCGGTCGCCCCGGCGCGGATTTTGACTGGTCCCAATTCGCCATACTTCTGCTGGATTACAAGCTTGGCCCCGATGAAGACGGACTGGAGTGGTTGCGTGACTTTCGCCGTACCCCGGGGTTTCCTCCGACTATCGTCCTGACGGCTGAAGGGGACGAATACGTTGCCGTGAAAGCGATCAAGCTGGGGGCGGCGGAATACATCAACAAAAAGGATCTGACGCCGAATCGCCTGAAAGAGGTGATCCTCGCGGCGGCCGACTACTCCGAAGAGAAGCAGGCGCGCCAGCAGGCCACCATGAGCAAGGCGGATGCGTTGGTGCACGGGATCCTGCAGGAACGCGAGCAGGGGACGCGCGAGGATTTGGGCCAGGATTACCGGTTT
The DNA here is from genome assembly GCA_964394115.1 of uncultured Enterobacteriaceae bacterium. Classification (GTDB taxonomy): domain Bacteria; phylum Pseudomonadota; class Gammaproteobacteria; order Eutrophobiales; family Eutrophobiaceae; genus 2-02-FULL-61-13. The sequence goes on from CAYMXG010000009.1 coordinate 3,922, forward strand.
GTCAGACTGATTGGGCAGGGGGCCATGTCACAGGTTTTTCTTGCCGAGCGTGGTTCCGACGGCCTGTCACTGGTGCTGAAAACGCTGGACCTCACTACGGTAACCGATGCAACCTTGATAGATCGCTTCATCCAGGAAGCGGAGATGATCGCCAGCCTGAACAGCCCGTTTGTGGTAAAGATTTACGAGTACGGGCTGACGCGGAAATTCGGTTTCATTGCCATGGAGTTTTTCTCGCGCGGGGACCTGAAGCAACGCATGGAACGCCGGCTCACGCCGGACGTTGCGTTCAGCTACATGAGTTACATTGCCTATGGACTCGAGGCCATCCACGGTATCGGTATTGTGCATCGCGACCTCAAGCCAGCCAATACCATGTTTCGCGGTGACGACACCATGGCACTGGCGGATTTCGGCATCTCAAAGAAGATGCAGGGGGGCTCTGATCTGACCACCATCGGACAGATCCTTGGCACTCCGCATTACATGAGTCCCGAGCAGGGTGAAGGCAAGCCGGTGGATTTCCGCTCCGACCTGTATGGCGCCGGCATCATACTTTACGAATTGCTGACCGGGCAGCGGCCATTTACCGCCAGTACGCCGGCGGCGGTGATCTACCAGCACGTGCATACGGAGATCCCGCGCCTGCCGTTGCCACTGTCCCGCTACCAGCAAATTGTCGATCGGGCGCTGGCCAAGGACCCCGCCAGCCGTTATCAGACGGCGCGCGAGATGATTATCGATTTTGAGGCCGCCGAGCAGGGCAGAATCTGACAATAACCCGGTGCGCCGGTTGCCGAAGCGGATGCGGATTATGAGTTTGCGCGTACGGCTGACACTCCTGATATCGACCCTGTTTGTCGTGGTGTGCATCGGGGCGGGGACGTATGTGGTCGACAACGCGCGACGCGCGGTCAGGGACGAGATGCAGTCCACCGCGCGATTGACCCTGGATCTGATCGAGTCAGAACTGCTGCGCGGTGGTGCCGCCGCGGACCCGCGACGCGCGCGCCAGTTCCTGGATCGGTTGTCCTCCATGGGTTCTACGCGGCATATGCGCATCATCATCAGGCAGCACGGCGCGCCCGCTTCACTCGCGACAGATTCCATGATAACGCCGCGCCCGATTTCGGCGCCGGCATGGTTTGCCCGGCTGGTTTCACCCCAGGTCCTGGTTGCACCGCGGATCCTGACCCAGACCGGGATGCCAAAGACCGAAATTGAACTGCGCGCCGACCCGGCGGATGAGATTGCGGAGGCCTGGCGCGAAACGCGCGGCGTGTTATACATGATGTTTCTATTCGCCGGGCTGGTGATGGGCCTCATCTACTTCCGTCTGGGTCACGACCTGGCCCCAATCGATTCCATTCTGGCGGGACTGCAGGGGATCGAACAGGGTGATTACCAGTTGCGGCTCCCGGCATACCGGACCACGGAGTTGGGCCGCATTGCCGACAAGTTCAATCACATGGCCCAGGTATTGTTGCAGACCCGGGAAGAGAACCGACGCCTTAGTCAACACTCTCTGGAAATACAGGAGCAGGAGCGGCGGCTATTGGCCCGCGAACTGCATGACGAACTCGGCCAGTCCCTGACTGCTATCAAGGCCATGGCGGTGGCCACGTCGGCAGCTCCTGGCATTGACTCATCCCGGTTGCAGGTGAACATGGGTGAGATTTCCCGCGTTGCGGACCATACCTACGATGTGGCGCGGCAGTTGATGCAGCGGCTGCGGCCGCCGGTGCTGGATGTGTTGGGACTGGGCGCGGCCTTGCAGGATCTGGTGGACCACTGGAACAGCACCGGTGGCGGGGGATTTTGCCGGCTCATGATAACGGGCGACATGCAGGCGCTATCCGATGTCGTTCGCATCAACTTGTATCGAGTCATTCAGGAGGCATTGACCAATGTCGCGCGTCACGCAACGGCGGAGAAAGTCGACGTGAACTTGCGGGTCGGTCCGGGAAACGCTGTAGAACTGACCATTCTCGACGATGGTGCAGGGTTCGCGCCGGAAGCCTTGCGGCCGGGACTTGGACTATTGGGCATGCGCGAACGTGCCCATGCACTGGGCGGTACCTGCACGTTGTCATCGGTGCCTGGGCAAGGTGTGCGGATCCGGATCACCTTGCCGGCCGTGGCCGATGCAGGAACCAACTGATGGTCGCGATCCGTGCCTTGCTGGTGGATGACCACGCCGTGGTTAGGGCCGGGTATCGCATGCTTCTTGAGCAGGCTGGCATTGAAATTGTTGCCGAGGCGGACACCGGTGAAAGTGCCTGCAGGTTGTTCGCGGAGACCGGGCCTGACGTGGTCGTCATGGACCTTTCCCTGCCCGGGATCAGCGGACTGGAGGCTGTTCGTCGCATCGTTGCAAGAGAGCCGAGGGCGCGCATCCTGGTATTCAGCGTGCATGACGATCCGGTGTTCATCGATCAAGCCATCAGTGCCGGCGCCCAGGGATACATCAGCAAACGCAGTGCAGCTGAGGTCATGGTCGAGGCATTGCGCGCCATTGCCTCCGGCAAGTTTTACATTGAGCCGGGGTTGGCGCAGGAACTGGCATTCCGCAAGATCCGGGATAAAGACAGCCCGTTTGCGCAATTGTCCACGCGGGAATTCGAGATATGCACCTTGTTGGCCCAGGGATCAAATACCAGCGAGATCGCCAAACGGCTGCACCTGAGCTACAAGACCGTGGCCAATTATTGTACGCAGATAAAGGGGAAACTTGGCGTTGGCACAACCGCGGAACTGACGCGGATGGCGATACGCCATAACATAATCAAACCGTGATCGAGACTCCCCTGACGGCAATCAATCGTCGATGACTATGCCCCATGGGAGTTCACCCACCGGGATGGTTTTGATCACTTCATTCCGCCCGGTGTCGATGGCGGAAACGCTGTTGCTGGCGCCATCTGTGCTGTAAATCCGGTTGCCATCGCGGCTGCGCGCCAGTCCCCAAACCCGCTTGCCGACTGGTATGTTGGCCTTGATCTTGAGTGTGGTGGCATCCAGCACTATGACCGCATCCGCCCTGCCGCCGGCAACGTAAAGCGTCTTTTCATCCGTACTCAGTATTACATCCTTGGGCTTGGCCTTTTCGTCCGCAATCTTTTCCACGGCGACGACTTTATTCGCCTGCATATCGACTTTTTTCACCTCGCCGCTGATCTCGGACGTGGCATAGGCAATAGCCCCATCCCGGGTAAATACGGCTGCGCGCGGCCGCGCTCCGACCAGAATATTGGCGACGATGTCATGTTCCGGTACGCGAATGACATGCAGCATATTGGTGGATTCGCTGGTGACGATGACGCGGCTGCCGTCCGGGGAGATGGCCACTCCCTCGGGTTCCAAACCCACAGGGATCTCGGCTATCTGCTTGCCGTTGGCCGGGTCAAACACCGTGGCCTTGGCGTCATCCTCATTGGATATATAAATGTGTCCATTCGGGTGCACGGCAAAGGTCTCGGGATCGGAGCCGGCCGGAAAAGTGCGCAGCACCTTCAATGAACCTGGGTCCACGACCACAATGGCGTTGTCCTCGCTGGCGGCGACATACAGTTCGCGGCCATCCGGGGAAAGACCGATACCACGTGGGCGCTTGCCGATTGACAGTGTCTGCTCGACCTCGAGCGTTTTACCGTTGATCACGGAAACACTGTCGCTACCCTCATTGGTGACAAAAATCCGGCCGGTACCGGTGGCCTGGCTCGGGACCGGCAATGCCATCAGCGCCAGGCCGAATATAAGGTTACGTGTCATGCGGGTTCTCCTTGAGAAAATAACCGGGGCGGATATTGGCTCTGCCCCGGACAGTTTTCATTTTTGCCCGGAACAATCACCGCTCCCCAGGCTGTCCAGGTCGTCTACGTCGGCGACACCGCGCACTGGCGCTTCGCCGACGATTTTTCCCTTTTCGATGAGCAGCAATGGCTGCCGTAGCTGGCCGCTGTCACGAAAGCTCATCTCCGCCCCTTTCTGGCCGTCGAACTTGAGTTCTTGCCGGAGAAAATGCAGTACTGCCGCCGGACTGGCGTCATTCAGCCGGGCGACAGTGTCGGAGGTCATTTTTACTGCGGCCCAGCCCGCCCACGCATACTGGTCCATGGGCATTCCCGACGCGGCCCGGAACCGCTTGTTCAGGTCGCGGCCGGCATACTTCATGAAATCGCCGTGCCATGCACTTGCGGTGGCCTGGGCGCCAGGGTTGGCCTTTTGCCATTGCGCCGCGGCATCCTGCAGCATCGAGTCGCTGGGGATCACGTGCAGTAGGTTGGGAATGCACGCGGCCCGCAGGGAATCCGCACCTGCGCGCAGGTTGAAAATGGGTACGCCTGCGGCAGTCGCCGCCAATCCCGGCAACTTGTCTGCATCCACCGTCGTCAATACCGCGGCCACTCCGGATAAAGCCTCCACGGGCAGCATGCCTGGTGCGCGAACGTCGATGAGGTATTTCTGGCCCAGGAACTGTCCCTGCAGATTGGCTTCACCCAACCCCTGCTTTGCACCCAGGTAGGCCGCATCTTCCTCCGTGCCCATATAAAGGAGTCTGATTTCGGTGGCGGCGAATGCAACGCCCTGCAAGGCATTGCATAACATAAAGATCGCCAGGCTGAATTTGGTGTTTCCCCGCATTGGAAATTGGCCTGTGTTGTTTGTCATTGTGACTTTAGACCGCCGGGCGAACTTCAAATTCCGGCGTCCGGACGGTTCATCTGTACATATTTGCATATTTGTGCAATGTTTAGTTCGAACAACAACATACATGGGTGAATCTTCCCATTCCGGCCCTCGGTGTGCCATGGGAAATTTTCCCGATCTTGGTTTTCGATTTCCAGCCCCCAAGCGGGGCTGCGAAGGGGAGTGACCAATGTTGAAGGCACTACAGATCGAGCCGGAGAAATGCACCGGTTGCCTGCAATGCGAGATGGCCTGCTCGTTTCATGCTGAAGGCGTGTTCAATCCTTCCAAATCCCGCATCAAGATATTCACCTTTCATGACGAGGGGCGGTTCGTTCCGTACACCTGCACACAATGTTCCGAGGCCTGGTGCATGCACGCATGCCCGGTGGAGGCCATTGTGCTGAACGAGAAGACCGGCGCCAAGGAAGTCCTGGCCGATGTCTGTGTCGGGTGCAAGGTTTGCACCATTGCCTGTCCGTTTGGCACTGTCAATTACGACCAAACAAGCAAGATTGCCTACAAGTGCGATCTGTGCGGCGGCGCGCCGGAGTGCGCAAAGGCCTGTCCCACCGGCGCCATCACCTATGTGGATGCGGACCATACCGGCCTGGCGCGCATGCGCGGCCATGCAGCGAAAACCGCAAACATGAGCGCTGGCGCCTGAGCGGAGGAGAAGACCAATGTCCTGGACGAAAAAGGTATTGCGCATCAACCTCAGCACCGGGCGCATAAGCAATGAACCACTGAAGATGCAATGGGCCAGCGAATACCTGGGCCAGCGCGGACTGGCAACCAAGTACCTGACAGAAGAAATCAATCCGAAGTGCGACGCGCTCGGGCCCGAAAACAAACTCATCATGACCACCGGCCCGTTGACCGGGACCATGGCTGCCACCGGCGGTCGCTATTCCATTGTCACCAAGAGTCCGCTGACCGGGTGCGTTGCTTGCTCCAATTCCGGCGGCTTTCTCGGTGCTGAAATGAAGTCGGCCGGGTGGGACATGATCATCTTTGAGGGCAAGGCGCCGAAGCCGGTGTTTTTGTACCTGGAAAACGAGACCGCAGAACTCGTGCCCGCGGACGAGATCTGGGGCACATCCTGCTGGCATGCCGATGAATGGATCCACAGGAAATACCAGGATCCCCTGCTGCGCATCGCCGTGGTCGGCAGGTCGGCTGAAAAGGGTTGCCTTTATGCCGCCGTGGTCAATGACCTGCACCGTGCGGCCGGCCGATCCGGTGTCGGTACCGTGATGGCTTCCAAGAACCTGAAGGCAGTCGCCATCCGCGGGACGCGAGGGGTGGGCAACGTGCGTGACATTTCCGCCTTCATGACGGCGGTCAACAAGGGCAAGAAGGTACTGGCCGACAATGCCTTCACCGGGCAGGGGCTGCCCAAGTATGGCACCCAGGGGGTGATGAACGTCATCAACGAAGTGGGCGCCATGCCCACGCGCAACATGCGCGAAGTGCAGTTCGAAGGCGCGAACAAGATCTCCGGTGAGGCCATGCATGAACCGCGCAAGAGCGACGGCAAGCCGAACCTGGTCACCAATGCTGGTTGCTTTGCCTGCACCATCGCCTGCGGGCGCATCTCGACCATCGATCAAGGCCATTTCTCCATCAGCAACAAGCCCCAGTACTGGGGCGCTTCGGGTGGGCTGGAATACGAAGCGGCCTGGGCACTGGGATGTGACACCGGCGTGGACGACCTGGATGCGCTCACCTATGCGAATTTTCTTTGCAACGAGGACGGGTACGATCCGATTTCCTTCGGTTCGACCGTGGCGGCGGCCATGGAACTGTACGGTATGGGTGTCATCACGAAGAAACATACGGGCGGCGTTGAGCTCAAGTTCGGCTCCGCGGAGGCATTGAGCTGGGCCGCGGAAGTTGTTGCCAGGGGCGAGGGCTTCGGGCTGGATCTTGGCCTGGGTTCCAAACGGCTGTGCGAAAAATTCGGTCACCCGGAACTCTCCATGACGGTCAAGGGCCAGGAATTCCCCGCCTATGATCCGCGCGGAATTCAGGGTATGGGCCTGGCCTATGCGACCTCGAATCGCGGCGCCTGCCACTTGCGCGGTTATACAGTGGCTTCCGAGGTGTTTGGCATTCCGGTCAAGGTCGATCCCCTGATCACGGAAGGCAAGCCAGAACTGGTCAAGGCATTTCAGGATGCGACGGCTGCAGTCGACTCCACGGGATTATGCATATTCACGACCTTTGCCTGGACCCTGGAGGACATTGCGCCGCAGGTCGATGCGGCCTGCGAGGGGGGCTGGTCTGTAGAGAAAATGCTGGAGACCGGTGAACGCATCTGGAACCTGGAACGGGAATTCAATCTCGCCGCGGGTATCACGGGCAAGGATGACACATTGCCGGCACGACTCTTGAAGGAAGCGGCGAATACCGGCCCGGCAAAGGGGATGGTGAACAATCTGCACGAAATGCTGCCGAAATATTATGAGATTCGCGGCTGGAGCAAGGACGGCGTACCCAGCAAGGATACCCGCAAGCGGTTTGGTCTCAAGTCCGGCGGATTGACGAACTGAACGCGCCCGGGACTGGAATTCATAACATGCAGCACGTGATAATAGGGGCGGGTCCTGCCGGTGTGGTGGCGGCGGAGGCCTTGCGCAAGCTGGATCCCGGATCGTCCGTGAAGCTGGTGGGAGACGAGCGGGAACTGCCGTATTCACGCATGGCGTTGCCATATTTCCTCATTGACCGCGTCAAGGAGTCCGGCACCTACCTGCGCAGGCATGCGGACCATTTCAGCCGTCACGGGATCGAAGTCATCCAGGCGCGGGTGGCGGCAGTTAATTGCGCTGCGAAGTCACTCAAACTCGAGGGCGGGAAGGACCTGCGCTTCGACAAGTTACTGATAGCCAGCGGGTCTCATCCCATCCGTCCGCCCATTCCCGGCATGGAACTGGACGGAATCTTTTCCTGCTGGACCCTCGCCGATGGCCGCAACATCGCGGCGCGCGCCAACAAGGGCAGCCGGGTCGTGTTGATGGGAGCCGGATTCATCGGCTGCATCATCCTGGAGGCGCTCGCTTTGCGCGGCGTCAAGCTGACCGTCATCGAGATGGGTGATCGCATGGTGCCGCGTATGATGAACCAGGCAGCCGGAGGCATGATCAAGAGATGGTGTGAATCCAAAGGCGTCAACGTGCATACCTCCACGCGCGTGGAAAGCATCGAGAAAGCAGGCACGGCGCTCAAGGTGCGGCTGGACAATGGCAAGTTGCTGGATGCGGATGTGGTCATCTCGGCAACAGGCGTGCGTTCCAATCTGGAGTTCCTCAAGGGCAGCGGTATCGAGACAGACTTTGGCGTCAAGGTTAATGACCGGTTGCAGAGCAGCCATGCGGACGTCTACGCGGCCGGTGATGTTTGCCAGGGGCGCGATTTCTCCACGGGTGAATATACCGTGCAGGCCATTCAACCGACTGCGGCGGACCACGGCCGCATCGCAGCAACCAACATGGCGGGCAGGAATGTCCGACACCAGGGCAGTGTGAACATGAATGTGCTGGATACCATGGGATTGATTTCCACCTCCTATGGTCTGTGGATGGGTGCCCCCGGTGGTGATGGTGTCGAATTGACTGATTTGGAGCGTTATCGGTATTTGAGCCTGCAATTTGCTGACGACACGCTTGTGGGCGCGCAATCACTGGGTCTTACGGAGCACGTGGGTGTATTGCGGGGACTGATCCAGACACGTGTTCGTCTTGGCAAATGGAAGCAACGGCTGCTGAAGGATCCGACTCGAATCATGGAGGCGTACCTGGGCTGTACGCAGGCGATGGGACACAACGCCGGCGTACTTGCCTGAAAAGCAGTCATTCCCCGTGCGTAATCCCGACGCGCGTGTTTCACTGCCGCACCGCAATCCGCATTTGCGCTGGCCATGCGCGTAACGTGCAAACTCTTCGCCGGTCTCGAGGCTTACCTGCCACCCGGCTCCCGAAACAATACCAGCAGCACCGAGATTGAAGTGGGGGCATCGGTGCACACAGTGTTGCAACACTTCAATGTGCCGCAGGAACGCGCACACCTGGTGCTGCTGAATGGCGTTTATCTGAATGCATCGGAACGCGATTCACGCGCGCTCAATGAAGGGGACGTGCTCGCGGTGTGGCCGCCCGTGGCAGGGGGATGATTCTGCCCGCATCCACTTCGTAACTGGCGTGAAACTTACCAAAAACAGCAGGATGGGTGGTGCATATAAGGTGTTTTCTATTAGGGTGTTACAGATTCCGAAATGTTTCCCGCAGCGTTCAAAGCTGGAAATTCCCGGTTGTTGCGAAAAAACATCGTATGGCGCCGAATCCTACTGTGTGTTGCGAATTTGTACCTAACCATTGCAGACCCTTTGAATATGTAGTAATTTTCGCTCCACCTGTGCGCTGCAATGGCTCGGGATTCTGCCTCTGGTGCCTTAGGGGTACTCGCCGAACAAAGGAATTTGATAGGGGAGACGATGGGCTGGGGAGGTCGAACTTAAACTCTAGAGCTTAAGTTTTATCTTAACGGTTAGGAGGAAATGATGAAGCTAATCAAAAGAACCAAGCTGGCAGCCGCCATCGGCACCGCAGCGTTGGCAGGCGCCCTGAGCGTCCCGGCCAATGCCGCAATTGTGCTCGGCGGTGACAACGGCTGGGAAGTCAGTTACGGCGGGTTTGTAAACCTGTTTTACACCCAGAGCGATTTTGAATTTGCCGGCGGCGGCAGCGAAGACAGTTCCCACCTGAATGAGGGCCTGCTTCCCGCATTCCACACGCTGACGGCCAAGAGCCCTGAGATTGGCGGCCTGAAGGGAACGGCGCAGATCACCTTCGCACCGGACTCTTCTGGCGCCAAGAACAAGCGACTGAACAAGGGCGGCGCCGAGATCGACATGCGTGAAGTGTTTTTCAATGTCAGCGGTGACTTCGGCACCATCAGCGCCGGCCGTACTCTGGCCCTGTTTCAACGCCAGGCGATCCTGAAGGACATGACGCTGTTCGGCATGGGCGCCCTGGCGGGTCCTGACGGCGGCGGCACCGGTCTGGGCCGCATTGGCTTTGGCTATGTCTATCCGGATTTCCGTACCCGCTTCACGTACAAGACCCCGGACATCAATGGATTCAACCTCGAAGTCGGTATTTTCGACCCGCAAGAGGGTGCCAGCCCGTCTGAAACCGATACTCCGCAATTCCAGAGTGAGGCCAGCTACACGCATGGCTTCGAGGGCGGCAGCTTCAACCTTTGGTTTGGATTGTTGTGGCAGGAGCAGGAAATCACCTCTAGCCCCGGTATCGCGGCCATCCCGGATAGCTTCGTTATCGATCCGGTGACTGGTGCCGTAACGGGTATTCTGGGCTCGCCAGCAATTCCTGGCGCCACGGGTGATATCGAGTCTTTCGGCTGGAACGTCGGCGTCGATATCAAGTTTGGCGGTTTCAATGTGGTCGGCAGCTACTATGACGGCGAAGCACTGGGCGCCCTGTTGTTCGCCCTGGGCGGCGGCGATGCATGGGCTTGCAGCACGACTAATTGCGATGAGGCCGACAACGATGGCGGTTACATCCAGGGTAGTTACACCTTCAATGGCAAGACCAAGGTGGGTCTGAGCTGGGGCTATTCATCCCAGGATGACAACGCCGCGGGCGCGCCGGACGTGGACAACGAGCTTTGGACCGTGGGCGTCTACCATGACGTCAACTCCTGGCTGAAGGTGATAGCGGAGTACAATGAACACAACTCCGACTTCCTGGGGAACGATGCAGAAAGCTTCTCGGTGGGTGCATTCGTCCTCTGGTAAGTTACTCGCAGCAGACGTAAATTTGGTAGGGAAAGGCGCACCGAATGGTGCGCCTTTCTTTTTTATGTACAGGGACGTACTGTATGCCGCGTGTGCAGGAACACACACGCGGCGATGTAGTTGAACTGTGTGTAGGTTCCCTTGGTCACACTATCTATACTGGCACCCCGCTTAATCCCATCCTGGACAGCATATTCCTGAAGCCTATGAGCACATTTTTCCGTCATTCCCTGAAAGCGTGGATCTGTCTGGCGTTACTTGCCGCCGCCGCGTCCCGTGCGGACGAAGAGGATTTGTACAAGTCCGGTCTGAATGCATACATTCGCCTGTCAGAGCAGGACTCCGGCACAGTGCCGAATCAACACCCCGTAACGCTGGATGGAGCCGCCATGGGCGATGCATTGAGCATTATCCAGGTGTGGGAAAAGAACTGGTTCAAGCCCAACGAGGCGCAAAAAGTATTTTCCACTGAACAGGCGCGCCTGCTGGGCCAGTACATCGCGCTTGGACTGAGCAAGGCCGCCCCGGGGCAGGACATTATTTTTGCGCTGACGCGCACTGACAAGGGCTTTCTGAGTGTCATGCGGGAAGTGTCGTACACGTCTGGCAGGGCTTTTTTTGCCAACGGAAAATTGAATGTGATCATCGGCGAGTTCCGGCGGCTGCCGGACAAGTTCCAGGAACGCGCCAATGCAAGTTCGGGCGCACCGGAGGTCAAATACTTTTTTGCGCATGGCAAGCGTGCCAAGCCGTCGGACTTCAAACTGGCGGTGGTGACCGGTGAAGGCATCGAGTCACATACCGTGGGCGGAGGCATTCGCCGGGATTGGTTTGAGATCGACATCAAGCAGGCCGCCGCATCCCTGGCCGCCCGTGTTGCCCAGGAAAAACAGTCTGCCGGCGGAGCCGACAGTGAGGCGATGCGGCAGGAGGCGGCACGCCTGGCCCAGGAACGCCGGGAAATGCGGCTGGAAATGGCCCGCATGCGCCGCGATATGGAGCAGGGGACGGGGACACCTGCAACCGAGTCCGCCGAACAGCGCCTGAAGACTCTGGAGGAACTCCAGAAAAAAGGGATGATCTCGGACGAGGAATACGCGCGCAAGCGTGAAGAAATTCTGAAGGATATTTGATCACCCCGCCTGCGGCAGGTGCACCAGCGAATGGGGCCATGAGCAGGCGCAAACAAAAAGTCCCATCCAATTCGGACCAGGCCGGCGCGGTTTTGCCCGCTGCGGTGCAGCGTTTCAAGCAGGCGCAGCAGTTGCAGCAACTGGGCAGGCTGGACGAGGCGGAGGCGATGTATCGTGAACTTCTCACTGCCGCCCCGGACGCAGCCGGCCCGTTGCATTTTCTCGGTTTGTTGTGCATGCAGCGCGGTGACCTGGTTCAGGCCGAATCACTGATGGCGGCCGCGCTGCAACAGGTTCGCGACCCATTGTTCCTTTCGAACTACGGCATGTTGAATGCGCGCTCAGGCAGGCATGCCCGGGCAGTGGAGTTGTACCAGGAGGCTGTTGATCTGCAGCCGTCCTACGCCGAGGCCTGGTTCAATCTGGGGGTGTCGCGGGCAGAGCAGGGAGATCGCACCCAGGCCATCGCGGCATACCGAAAGGCAATCGCTATCCGGCCCGAATATACCAGGGCGCTTTTCAATCTGCTGGCATTGCTGCACGCGAACGGTGAAGTGGCCGCAGCAGACGGGATAGTGCAGCAATTGCAACGCATGGGCGCAGTATCCGGGCAACAGGGGGCGGACCTGGCCCTGGCCCTGCAACGAGTAGGTGGCGCAGGCAATCTCCACCGTGCGCAGGAAATATTGACGCAAAGCCTGGCGCGCAATCCTGCCGACATCGAGACAGCAATTGTCCTGGCCAGGCTGCTGGACGAAACCGCGCAACACGGCGAATCCCTGCGGGTTTACCGCAGATTGATTGAACTTCAGCCTGGCCGCGTTGACCTTGAACTTGGCCTCGCGGAATGCCTGGTGCGCAATGGGATGCTGGCGGAGTCACGGCTGCGCGTGCAGCAGTTGCCAGGCGAAATGCAGGATGATCCCGCTGCCAGGGTCATACTTGGGGATATCAGCCGGTTTGAAGGCGATTTTGCCGCGGCGCTGGTCCAGTACGAATCGGCGCTGAGTCGGGATCCCTCCTGCGTCGGTGCGTTGCATGGCATTGCCCAATCGCGCAGATTCGACCAATCAAATGTTCAGTTTGTGCAGCGACTCTCTGAGGTTGCCAGGCGCAAGGGCAGCGCGCTGCTGCGGTTTGCCGAGGGGAAGGTCTACGACGACATGGAGCTGTATGACGAAGCGTTTGCTTCCTTCGCGGACGCGAATCGCCTGCGCAGCCGATCGCTGTCCTATGATCCCGTGATGTTTACAAATCAGGTAAGCGCGATCATGGCAAAATTCGATGTACTGGATTTTGACCGGCTATCCGCTGGTGGCGACCCTTCAGCAAGACCGGTCTTCATTCTGGGCGCCCCGCGTTCGGGGACCAGCCTGCTTGAACAGATGCTGGTGGCGCATCCCGCTGTGGCACGCGGTGGTGAACTGCCGATCCTTGGAAATCTGGCGCGCAGCGGCACCACCCCGAAAACCGGTGATGCGCCGGTCTATCCTGATCGAATGGATACGCTAACAAAGGCGGATATTTCCGCTGAAAGTGCCAGCTACCTGGCGCAAACAGAATCTTTTACCCATCCGGGGCAGCGGCACTATGTCACCGACAAGATGCCCACAAATTTTCTCTATGTCGGCTACCTGTGGCTGTTGTTTCCCCGGGCCACGGTCATTCATTGCCGGCGCCATCCCGTCGACACGTGCCTGTCCATGTACTTCCAGAGTTTCAGCGCCAGTTATCCATTTGCCTTTGATCTGGATAACCTTGCGGCGTGGTACCGGGATTACCGGTACCTGATGCAGTATTGGGAGACGAGGTTCCCGGGCCGAATCTGCCACGTGGATTACCAGGATGTCGTGAAGGCGCCCCGGGAAACGTTGACCCGCGTGTTGACGCACATCGGGGTGGACTGGGATCCGGCGTGTGACCAATTTCACCTGGCGCCGGGGCCTGTACAGAGCGCCAGTCATTGGCAGGTGCGTCAGCCTTTATATTCGCGATCCCTGGAACGTTGGCGGAACTACGGGAAACACATCCCGCAGTTGTTGGCGCTCGTTGACGGCAATTCTCCAGGAACCTCTATATGAGGGTGTTGTATGACCCAATCACGCCATTTGTCGTGGATCGAGTTGATGCCGGAGATGGGCACGAAATTCATGTAGAGCAGGCCGGTAATCCCATGGGGATACCGGTGCTGTTCCTCCACGGCGGTCCCGGTTCCGGATGCAATGAGAACCACCGGCGCTATTTCAATCCGGCGCGCTATCGCATCGTTTTGTTTGATCAACGCGGCAGCAACCGGTCCACGCCCAAGGGCGAGGTTCGAAATAACACGACCCAGTTGTTGCTGCAGGATATGGAATTGATCCGGAAACAATTGAGCGTGGAGCAATGGCTGCTGTTCGGAGGCTCGTGGGGTTCCACGCTGGCGTTGCTGTACGCCCAGACCCATCCCCAGCGTGTGCGCGGCATGATCCTGCGCGGAATATTTCTGGCGCGAGAACGTGATCTGTATTGGTTTGCCCGCGATGGGGTCAGCCGGATCTTCCCCGACGAATGGGACCGGTTCCTTGCCGCGATGACCCCGGCGGAACGGGAGGATCCCGTAGCGGCGTGCCAGCGACATGTCCTGGGGAGTGATCCGGTGCAATGCGAGCGCTATGCACTGGCGTGGTCGCGTTGGGCCGGTCAGGTCGCCACCTGGTTGCTCCCCGAAGCCGCATCCGCAGAAACGGATGTGGAAACCACCGTCCAGCAGGCACGCATTGAAATGCACTACGCGAAACACAGGTATTTTCTCACTGAAAATCAGATCCTGGATAACGCCGGTGTTGTTCCACGCGTGCCGATCGGCATTGTTCACGGGCGGCGGGATCTGACTTGTACGCTGGATGCCGCATGGGCGCTGTATGGGAAATTACCCGGCGCGGAATTGGTCATTGTGCGCGATGCGGGGCATCTCGCCAGTGAACCGGCCATGGTGCATGCGCTGGTCACTGCCACGGACGCCATGTCGGATCGGCTTAAATGACTCTGACGGTACCAGGCCGTCCCCAGTTGATGGGGATATTGAACGTCACGCCGGATAGCTTTTCCGATGGCGGCCGGCATTTTGAACCGGCCGCGGCGGTCGCCCAGGGCCTGCGCATGGCGGCGGAGGGGGCGGACATCATTGATATTGGCGGCGAATCCACGCGCCCGGGCGCCGCACGAGTGAATTCCGCGGACCAGTTGCAAAGGGTGATGCCCGTGCTGCGGGAGTTACGCCGTCAATTACCCGCCGGCTGCCGGCTTAGCATAGACACCACGCTGGCCGAAGTGGCCGCGGCCGCCCTGGCTGCGGGCGCGAGCATCATCAATGACGTGTCTGCGGGCCGTGACGATCCTGCGCTATTTGGCCTGGTCCGGAATTCCGGGGCCGACCTGGTGCTCATGCATATGCAGGGCACGCCCCTGTCTATGCAGACCGCGCCGCATTATGAGGATGTGGTGCGGGAAGTGCGCGAGTTTCTGCTGGACCGGGCTGCGGCAGCCGAAGCAGCAGGCGTCCCCAGGGATCGCATCGCCATCGATCCCGGCATCGGCTTCGGCAAGACCAAACTCCATAACCTGCAATTATTGGCGGGTTTGAAGACCATGGTGAAAACCGGCTATCCGGTGTTACTCGGTGCGAGTCGCAAAAGGTTCATGGGTTCGATCTGCAGCGTCGACGAATTCCATGAACTTGTCGGTGCCACCTGTGCGACTACGGCCCTGGGCGTATTGGCCGGCGTACGCCTGTTTCGGGTGCATGATATCCGTGACAATCGCCAGGCGCTGGATGTGGCCTGGGCGTTGCGGGAACAGATGCAGAACTAGAGGGTCGGACTGGGGCGTCATTCCAGCGAAAGCGACCTACAGGATGTGGGATATGCCGCGTGAGGACAGGATGTCCGGAGCGACCGGAATCCAGTCAATTAATACTGGACCCCGGCCTTCGCCGGGGTGACGGATAAGTCGCCGGGGTGACGGGTAAGTTGCCGGCATGACGGATGGAGCCTGGATAACCCCGGATCGCGGTTGCGTCATGCGTTTTCTGTCAGCCGTTTTGAGTTCGCCATGTTGCGGAACACCAGCGGTTTGGCTTCGAATTCTTTTTGCCCGGCCAGTTGCTGGACCCGCTCCACCTGTTCCGTGACCAGATGATGAAGCGGTGATTTGTCGCACACCGGATCCGCATTGGCCGCATCACCGGTCAGCATGTAAGCCTGGCAACGGCAGCCGCCGAGATCCTTTTCCTTTTCCGGACACGAACGGCAGGGTTCCTTCATCCAGTCCAGGCCGCGAAAGCGGCCGAAGGCCGGGGATTCATTCCAGATCCAGGCCACATCTTTTTCACGCACGTTGGGGAATTCCAGTCCCGGCAATTGCCGCGCGGCGTGACAGGGCAGTGCAGTGCCGTCGGGTGCGATGGTCAGGAACACCGAACCCCAACCGTCCATGCAACGCTTGGGGCGGGTTTCGTAATAGTCGGGGATGACGTAGTAGATCTTCATCCGACCCTTCATCTTCTCCTGGTATTCCTTGGCCACCATTTCCGCATGGGCGAGCTGGGCGCGGGTGGGCAGCAACTGTTCGCGATTGTGGTAGGCCCAGCCGTAATACTGTGTCGTCGCCAGTTCCACGTAATCCGCATCCAGTGCCACCGCCAGATCGAGGATATCGCGGATTTGATCCTCGTTTTTCCGGTGCAGGACGAAGCACAGCACCATGGGGTAACCCTGCTTTTTTACCTGGCGCGCCATTTCCTTCTTGTGTTCGAAGGAATCCGTGCCGGCGATGAAGTTATTGAGTTCCTCGGTACTGGCCTGGAAGCTGACCTGGATATGGTCCAGTCCCGCCTCCTTGAAGGCGCGAACCCGGGCTTCATCCATGCCCACCCCGGAAGTGATGAGGTTGGTGTAAAAACCCAGGCGTCGTGCCTCCGCGATCAATTGTTCCAGGTCGCGGCGTATCAGCGGTTCGCCGCCGGAAAATCCCAATTGCGTGGCACCCATCTTGCGCGCCTGTTGCAGCACGCGAAACCAGTCCTCGGTGGTCAATTCATTCTTGTACTTCGCAATCTCCATGGGGTTGGAGCAATACGGGCACTGCAAAGGACAGGCGTAAGTGAGTTCAGCCAGCAACCACAATGGCGGTTTGACTGCGATGGGGCTAACGGGTGCGGATCCAGCCATGCTCATGGGCTTCCTCCAGGAATTTCTTCACGTCGGGACCGAGGTCATGGCCCGGATACTGTTGTTTCAGATCGGCGACGATGTCAGTGACACTGCTTGCACCGTCACACCGGCGCAGGATCTCACCCGCGCTGGCGCTCAACTTCACCATGCCCTCCGGATACAGGATGACATGGCAGTTCTGTACTTCCTCCCACTGAAACCGGAACGTGGGCGCCAGGAACGGGATCGACAGGTCAGCAATTACGGCCACGCTGCCTCAGGCAACACAATGGTACGGCGGTTTTTTCTCGATGTAGGCCATCCACATGGCATCGAGCATGGTCCAGAGCACGTCCAGTTTGAACTGCAGGATCTGCAGTGCGCGTTCCTGTTCCGACCGCGTGCGAAAATAATCCAGTGTCACGCTCAAGCCATGCGCCACGTCACGCCGGGCTTCCTTCAGGCGCTTGCGAAAATAGTTGTAGCCGCTGGCATCGATCCAGGGGTAATACTGGGGCCAGTTGTCCAGTCGCCGCTGGTGAATGGTCGGAGCAAACAACTCCGTAAGCGAGGAACACGCCGCCTCCTGCCAGTTGGCACGGCGGGCGAAATTGACGTAGGCGTCAATGGCAAATCGCACGCCGGGCAGCACGTGCTGTTCGGAAATCAGTTCTGCGCGCGTAAGGCCGACCGCCTCACCCAGTTGCAGCCATGCCTCGATCCCGCCTTCATCTCCTTGTGTGCCGTCATGGTCGATGATGCGCTGGACCCACAAGCGCCGCACATCGCGGTCGCGGCAATTCGCCATGATTGCCGCGTCTTTGACCGGGATGCTGGTCTGGTAATAGAAACGGTTCGCGACCCAGCCCTGGATGGCAGCCTTGTCCAGCTTGCCGGTGTTCATCAGCACGTGGAAAGGGTGATTGATGTGATAGTACTTATCCCTGGCGCGCAATTGCCGCTCGAACTCGTCGCGTGACCAGGGTGTTGCTTCTCTAGCTGCCATTGTCTTGCGTCTTTTTCAGGATTTCCCGCAACTGGACGGACTCTAATACAGAGCGAGATCCGTGCCACTCGGGGGATTGAAGGTAGTCTCTAAGGTTAATCAAATAAAGCAATAAAAAACAGTGCATTAGATAAACTACCTTGTTTTCTGTTGAAGGCAGCCGGGCAACGCAGGGAACGTGAGTGGCTTAGGTCAGCCAGCGTCATGGTCACGTAGGACCAATGTCGCTGTTCTGGCGAATCTCAATGGCAACCTACTTATAATCAGCCCCGGGTTTATGCAATGACCGACCACGTCCTGTTTCTCACCGGCAAACTGGCGGAGCCAAGGCTTCTGCGGGTGCTGGAATCCCTCGCTCCGCTGGATTTCACTTTCGAGGTTCGTAATGTGGGTTTAAGCGTCGCGGCACTGATGACCGCCGGGATGATCGAGCGCCGGGTCCGCGATGCAGGGGACGCGCAGCGTGTAATGGTGCCGGGCCTGTGCCGGGGGGACCTGGAGGCGGCCTCGCGGTCCCTGGGCGTGCCCATCGTGCGCGGGCCGGATGACCTGAAGGATCTGCCGGCATTCTTTGGCCGCGTCAAAAAACCGGTGGACCTGTCGCGCCATGACGTGCGTATCTTTGCCGAGATCGTCGAGGCTCCAAGCCTCCCGGTGGAGGCGATCCTGGCCCGGGCTCAGCGTTACATTGCCGATGGCGCCGACGTTATTGACCTCGGTTGCCTGCCGGATACTGAGTTTCCGCATCTGGAGGCGGCAGTCATGGCGCTGAAAGATGCCGGCTTGCAGGTCAGTGTTGACTCGTTACAGGCGGAGGAACTGTTGCGCGGTGGTCGGGCGGGCGCGGATTTCCTGCTGAGCCTCACCGAAGAAACACTTTGGATCGCAAATGAGGTCGCTGCCACGCCGGTGGTGATCCCGACACAGCAGGGTGACCTGGGCTCCCTCTACCGTTGCCTGGATCATTTCATGGCGCAGGGGCGTCCAGCCATTGCCGACAGTGTACTCGACCCCATCCACTTCGGCTTCGCCGAATCATTGCAGCGTTACGCCGAATTGAGGCACCAGTACCCCCGGGCCGAAGTCATGATGGGGATCGGCAATATCACGGAACTGACGGATGCAGATACGACCGGAATCAATGCGCTGCTGTTTGGGCTGATCTCCGAGCTGGGCATCCGTAATGTCCTGACGACGGAAGTCAGCGAACATGCCCGGTCCGCAGTACGGGAGGCGGACCGTGCGCGGCGCATAATGTACGCGGCGCGGGCCGAGGGCAGCCTGCCCAAGGGGCTGGATGCAGGGTTGCTCGCCATCCACGAGAAGAAGCCTTTCCCCTACACCAGGGCGGAGATTACCGAGCTGGCCGCGGACATACGCGATCCCAGTTACCGCGTGCAGGTGAGCAACGAAGGCATTCATGTTTACAATCGGGACGGCCTGGTCGGCGGGACCGATCCCTTCGCCATCTTTCCCGGTCTGGCGCTGCTGGCCGAAGATGCCCCGCATGCGTTTTACATGGGCGTAGAATTGGAGCGCGCACGCATAGCCTGGCAATTAGGAAAGCGATACGTGCAGGATGAGCCGCTGCGGTGGGGTGTGACCGTCCCCGAAGAGCGGCTCGGAAAATCCGGCACCGCCCATGCCCTGGACAAGGATGCGTACGACACCGAGGGAGCGACATTGACTGCGTCACGCGCGAAGCGCGGCAGGAAGCGCAAGCCAGCATGATCCATGAAATCATCATTACCAGCCGGAACCCGGATGGCACCACCCATATCGCCCCCATGGGGGTGCGCCAGGAAGACGGCCTCTACGTGGTGGCGCCCTTTCGTCCTTCGCGCACCCTGGATAACCTGACGCGCGAGCGTCATGCCGTCGTGAACTTTACCGATGATGTGTGCGTCTTTGCCGGGTGCCTGACCGGCCGTTACGACTGGCCGTTGTGTGCAGCCATACGCATCCCGGTGCAACGCCTGAAAGTGTCATTGAGCCATGCGGAGCTGGAAGTGAAGGTATTCGAAGATGACGTGCAGCGGCCACGCTTCCTGTGTGCGGTTGTGCACCAGGAAATCCATGCACCATTTAGCGGTTTCAACCGGGCCCAGGCGGCGGTGCTGGAAGCGGCCATCCTCGTCAGTCGCCTGCACCTGCTGCCGGCGGAGAAGGTACAGCGGGAGCTGGATTACCTGCGCATTGCAGTAGACAAGACCGCCGGCGAACGCGAGCGACTGGCCTGGTCCTGGCTGGAAGCGCGGATGGTTGAATTTGGTGGCACGTCGACGGCCCGCAGCGCAATTTCATGACCGCATTTCTGGCAAGTGTGCGCAGTGCCGCGGAGGCCAGGGTGGTGCTGTGTGCGGGTGTGGATGTGCTGGATGTGAAGGAACCCGATGCCGGTGCCCTGGGCGCCGTCTCTGATGCCACGCTGCGGGAGATCGTGACCTGCAC
>CAYMXG010000010.1:0-7467 GCA_964394115.1 uncultured Enterobacteriaceae bacterium
GCTGAAATTTCTACGCGCCCGGCAAGGGATGCATCCGGATATTTCAGCGACTCTGAACCCTGCGGTACGCACCCCAAAGAAATACCCCCGGCCGATTCGGTCCGACCATCGGGCACCTATTCCAGGAAGGCCCGAGCACTTCCAGGCGTCCTGCGCGTCCAATACCTGCCAAACCCGAATTGAATCATACGCCGCGCTGAGCCTGAGTGCCGGAAACCGGGGCATGGAGGAATGAAAGGTCATCCCCCGGTTGCAGTGCAACGCGCTGGATCCCGTGGCGGAACACTTCCAGCGGCGCGGTGCCTCCGAAGCGAATTTTCCCGCCCGACACCTCCACGTACGCACCTTCGCGCAAACCTACAACATACACATTAGCGTTGAGCGCAGTGAACTCTTGCAAGCGCGCGGCGCGACTTTCCCCGCCATGGTTGGGCAAGATGTCGTCTGTAAAGTGGGGATTGATCTGGAAACCCACCAGACCCAGTGCATCAAGCCCGCGCGGATCGGTGACGGGCATGTCATTGGTGGTCATAATGGTCGGGCAGGCCACGTTTGCGCCGGCGCTCCAGCCCACGTACCGCATGCCGCCGGCAGCCGACTGCCGGATCTCCTCCAGCAGGCCCAGTGCCCGCAGGCGCTCCAGCAGCCGGAACGTGTTGCCGCCTCCCACCGCCACTGCGTCGCAGCTTCGCACGACCGCGTGCGGGCAACGCTCCCGGTGCAGAGGAACCACGTCGATGGACCATTGCGACAGCACGCCGGCCACGCGCGCGTGGAACGCATCATGGGATTCCGTCACTGCAGCGTAGGGAATGAAGCCGACACGCTTGATGCCTGCGAGGAAACCCTGCATGGTCGGCAGCGCCCATTGCAGGAACGCCTTTCCCGGCATCGTGGAATTACTGAGTAACAGCAATCGCGGCATGCATGGACTCTAGCGTACGAGGTGTTCCGGCGACAGCAGCCTCCGCACCTGCGCATCGTCCATAAGCCCGAGCTCCCTGACGACATCCGCGACGTTGCGCCGCGACTCAATGCACTGCCGTGCGACTCGCGCTGCGGTTTCGTAGCCGAGATACGGGGTCAGCGCCGTGGCAACGCCTGCACTGCTTTCCAGCAGGTCGCGGCAGCGCGCGCGGTTCGCCGCGATGCCGTCCACGCATTTGGTGGCAAATAACCGCGCGGCCCGGCACATCAACATGCCCGATTCCAGAATCCTGCCCACCAGCAGCGGCTGCATGGCATTCAGTTGCAACTGTGCCGCCTGCGCCGCCAGCGTCACAGTCATGTCGTTGCCCATTACCTGGAAACAGGCCTGGTTCACGGCCTCCGGTATCACCGGGTTCACCTTGCCGGGCATGATGGTGGACCCGGGCTGCACCGGGGGCAGGCTGATTTCACCGAGCCCCCCTGTCGGGCCGCTGCTCAACAACCTGAGGTCGTTGGCGATCTTGGAAAGCTTGACGGCGACACGCTTAAACAACGCCGAGGCCATGACGAATGCCCCGGGGTCCGTGGTGGCCTCGACCAGGTGCCGGGATTCCACCACCGGGATCTGCGCGATGCGCGCTAGGTGCGACACCACCGCCGACCGGTATCCCGGCGGCGCGTTGATGCCGGTGCCGATGGCCGTGCCGCCCAGATTCACTTCCGCCAGCAACCGCTCCATTTCCCGCAGACGCTCCACGTCCTCGGCCATCATCACGGCGAACGCCTGGAATTCCAGTCCCAAAGTCATGGGCACGGCATCCTGCAACTGCGTGCGGCCAAGCTTCATGACATCGTCAAACTCCACGGCCTTCTCATCAAGCGACCGAACCAGCAGCTGCAGGGCTTCCTGCAGTTCGCGGCAAACACGGATAATGGCGATCCGGGCGGCGGTGGGGCAAACGTCGTTGGTGGACTGCGACATGTTGACATCGTTCAGGGGATGCACGAGATCGTACCTCCCGCGTGGCGCACCGAGCTTGAGCAGCGCCAGGTTGGCAACCACCTCGTTCACGTTCATATTCGTGGACGTACCCGCGCCGCCCTGCAACAGGTCCACGACGAATTCGTCGTGGTGGCGGCCAGCGATGATCTCCTCGCAGGCAGCGCCGATGGCCGCGGCCTTTTGCGTGCCCAGCAAGCCCAGGTCTCGGTGCGCACATGCAGCCGCCAGCTTGACCATGGCCAGGGAAACGATCAGGTCGGGAAATACACGGATGGACTGGCCAGAAAGGTCGAAGTTCTCCACGGCACGCTGTGTCTGTGCGCCGAATAGCGCCTCACGCGGCACCAGCACCGGGCCGAGGCTGTCGAGCTCCTCGCGCATGGGTCGGCCGATCACCGACGCCTGCGCCTCCTCTGCCGCATGGTGCATGAAATCCCTGGTGGAATCGGGGCGGATCAGACGCGCTGCAGGTGGCCGGACTGGCGCAGTTCTCCCGCCACCGTATCCACGGCCCGCCGTGTGCGCGCCAGCAGGTCGTCAATTTCGGCGCGCGTGATGATGAGCGGCGGGGCGAAGCCGAGGATGTCGCCGTGCGGCATGGCACGAGCGATGAGCCCGTTCTCGAGGCAAGCCGCCGAGACGCGGGCACCCACACCCAGTTCCGCGGGGAAGCGGCTCGCCGGGCCGGGGCCGGGTGCGAACTCCAACGCCGCCATCATGCCCACGCCACGCGCCTCGCCAACCATTGCGTGCCCGCTGAACTCCGCGCGCAGGCGCTCCTGGAAATACTCCCCGGTGTCGCGCGCATGGGCGACGATGTTCTCACGCTCGATAATATCCAGGTTGGCGAGGCCGGCGGAGGCGCACAGCGGGTGTGCCGAGTAAGTCCAGCCGTGGCCGAGGGCGCCGAACTTGGCCGCGCCCTGCTCCAGCACGTCCCACACACGCTCACCGACAATGACGCCGGACAGGGGCAGGTATGCGCTGGTCATGCCCTTGGCAATGGTAATCAGGTCCGGCCGGATGCCGTACCGCTCACAACCGAAGTTGTAACCAATGCGGCCAAACGCGGTTATGACCTCGTCGGCGATGAGCAGCACGTCGTATTTCGCAAGCACGCGCTGGATCTCGTCCCAGTAGCCTTCCGGCGGCGGGATAATCCCGCCGGTGCCCAGCACCGGCTCGCCGATGAATGCGGCCATCGTGTCCGGCCCCTCGCGCTGGATGAGATCCTCCAACTCCTGCGCACACCATTTCGAGAATGCCGACTCGTCCATGTCCGGTGCGGCCCCACGGTAATGATGCGGTGTCACCGTGTGCTTTACGTCCGACAAGGGCAGGTTGAATTGCGCATGGAACAGCGGCAATCCGGTGAGGCTGCCACTCATGATCCCCGAGCCGTGGTAGCCGCGCAGGCGCGAGATGATCTTGCGCCGCTGCGGACGTCCGAGCACGTTCCAGTAATACCACACCAGCTTGACCTGGGTTTCGTTGGCATCGGACCCTGACAGTCCGTAGTAGATGCGGCGCATGCCGGGTGGCGCGAGCGCGAGGATCCTCTCCGACAACTCGATGACCGGCCGGTGCGAATGCCCGGCATAGGTGTGGTAATAGGCGAGCTTCTGCGCCTGCTCGTGGATGCGGTCCGCCACTTCGGTGCGGCCGTAGCCGATGTTGACGCAATACAGGCCGGCGAACCCGTCCATGAGCTCGACACCATACGCATCCACGATGCGGATGCCGCGGCCGGTCTCGACGATACGCGGCGTGCCCAGCGCGCCGCTGGCGTGTCGCGCCAGGTCCGTGGATGCATGCAGCACGGTGTGCCGGTCGATTTCCTGCAGCTGCGCGATTGTTCTCCTCTCGTTCATGCCTGTTCCCCTGCTCACGCGGCGGCGAAGCAGGCGCAGACGTACTTGAGATCCATGAACTCCTCCATGCCGAAGCGCGAACCTTCCTTGCCCATGCCGGATTGCTTGATGCCGCCGAATGGAATGGGCGCGCCGGTCATCTTCACGCAGTTCACCGCGACCATGGCGTACTCCAGTGCCAGGGACAGGCGCGTGCAAACGCCGTGATCGCGGGCATAGACATACGCCGCCAGCCCGTAACCGGAATCGTTGGCCATACGCAACACATCTTGCTCGGTGTGGAACGGGATCACGGCCGCCACCGGGCCGAAAGTCTCCTCGCGATAGATGGCCATTTCAGACGTCACATCCGCGAGTACCGTGGGCGCGAAGTAACGCCCGCCGAGCGCGTGCCGCGTTCCGCCGGCCAGCACGCGCGCGCCCTTCGCCCGTGCATCCGTAACTTGTTCCTCGCACTTTTCAACCTGGCCGTCGTGCTGCAACGGCCCGATGACCACGCCGGGCTCGAAGCCGTCGCCGACGCGCAACTGCCCGGCCGCGGCGGCGAACTGCTCCAGAAACCTTGCATAGATGTCGGCATGCACGTAAATGCGGTTCGCAGCCAGGCAATCCTGACCGGAGGTCGAGAACTTGGCCGCAATGGCGGCCTGTACCAGTTGTGGAACACCCACGTCCGGGAAGGCGATGAACGGCGCATGGCCGCCCAGTTCCATGCAGGTGCGCTTCACCGTTGGCGCACATTGCGCCAGAAGCACGCGGCCCACCGCCGTCGACCCGGTGAAGGACAGCACGCGCACCTTTTCGCTGGCGCACAGTTCCGGCACCAGCGTGCGCGAACTTCCGGTCAGTACGTTGAACACGCCGGCAGGCATACCGGCGCGCCGGGCCAGTTCCGCAAGCGCCAGCGCGGAGAACGGTGTATACGAGGACTGGTATGCCACGACCGTGCAGCCGGCAGCTAACGCAGCAGCAGCCTTGCGCGTCAGCATGGCATGGGGAAAGTTCCAGGGCGTCACGACAGCGGCAACGCCCATTGGCTGGCGGTGGCACAGCAACTGTCGTCCCGGGAGATGGCTCGGGATGGTATCGCCGTAACTGCGCTTGGCCTCCTCCGCGAACCACTCAACAAAGCTTGCGCCGTAATCGATCTCGCCCAGTGACTCGGCCAGCGGCTTGCCCTGCTCCAGCGTCAGGATGTACGCAAGGTCCTCGCGCTGCTCCAGGATCAGGTTGTGCCAGGCCATGAGCAGTCGCTGCCGCTGTTTCGGCAGCAGCGCGCGCCAGGCGTCGAAGGCCTGCGCGGCGGCATCGATCGCAGCGCGGGCCTGCGCTGCGGTCAGCGCAGGGATAGTGCCGATGCGCGCGCCAGTCGAGGGATTGAGTACGTTGATCTCGCCCCCGTCCGCCGCGGTGCACCAGGCGCCATCCACATATGCGCATTCACGCAACAGGCCGACGCGTTTGAGTGAAGTCGCGATATCCTGCGCTGCCGGCTTGGAAGCCGCTACTGTCATTTGCATGGAATTCAAAAAGTTATGAATGGTAATTGTGGCCGGCAGGATAGAAGATCGGCCCCGGAATATGTGTCTGAATTTCCCGGTGCGCGTTTCATATCCAGCCACGCAACCCGGACTTTCCGGACGATTATTCTTTCCTGTCCGCGGCCGCGAGACGCCGGCGACGCAGCCAGCGCGCGATACCGGTGACGTACATCCACAGCAGCACGGGCCCGGTGAGGAACACGATGAAGCGACCGACTTCGCCGAAGGCCTCTCCGTTGTGCAGGCTGTAGGTCATACCGTGCAGCGCGGTGCCGGCGTTGAAGCGACGCGGATCGCGCACGTGCAGGGTGTCCCCGCTGTACTGGTCGAGCCAGACCTGGGTCTGTCCAGTGTGCGGGTTGAAGGTTTCCATGGGTTGGCGCAGGACGATGCGATAGACGCCGGATTCGTCGGCCGGTGTCACCAGCATCTGCGGTTGCGCATCAGGGAAGGCCTGCAACGCGATCGCCACCGCAGTTGAGACCGGCAACCGTTGCTGGCCTTCGCGCGGCTTACTTTGCAATCCCGCCGGCATCGGCGCCACCGGCGAGAAGATTCCAACCACTGCGCCCACGGCCTTCGGGTAGACGATGTTGATACCGGTGATCGTGACCACGAGTATGACGAGCAGGGAGTAAAGGCCGAACAACCGGTGGCTGTCGTACTCGACGCGCGGCCAGTCGGCGCGCCAGCTCATCAGGAACGCGCTGCGGTTGAACTTGCGTGGCCACCATAGATAGATCCCGCTCACGCTGAGGAACAACAACACGATACCGGTCCAGCCCACCAGGTCGTGACCGATGTGGCCTGCCTGCAGGTACATGTGCAGCGTGTAGATCCAGCTGATCACGGTCTCGTTCCAGTACCACGCGGAGCGCGTGTTACCGGTATTGGAGTCGATGATGACGTAGGACGCGCTGCCCCACACGCCGGGACGCTGGGGTGGGTCGTAGTACTCGCCGACAATGGCGCTCTGCCCATGGCGCGGGAAGTGGATGCGCCAGGCGCGGGTGTTTTCCGGATACTCCGTTCGCAGCGCGGCCATGGCGCGGTCCAGCACCTGCACCGGGTCAGCGCCCGCCGCGACCGCCATGTCGGGATTCAGCATCTCGTCCAGGTCGCGCCAGTAGACGATGATGCTGCCCGTCAACCCGACGATGACAATGGCTAGCCCGATGATGAGTCCGACGTAGAGATGCACGTTGAACAGGGCGCGGTACAGCAGAGTCCTGCGCCGGACCATGGGTCGCTGGCTCATGGAGTTGCCGCCAGTCGGCGCCGCCGCTGAATACGGCGGCGGCGCCACCACTGCAACACGCCCGTCAACCACAACAGGGCTGGCACCGCGCCGAGGACGCTCACCAGCAGCCGCCCCGACAGACCGAACGCCTCGCCGTTGTGAAATGCGAGGCGGTAACTGAGCAGCGTCGTGCCCGGCGCAAACCGCGTTGGATTGGTGACGCTCAGCACTTCCCCGTTGTACTGGTCCACCCAGACCTGGGTATAGGGGTGGGACCGGTTGAAGATTTCAGCCTCCTGGCGCAGGACGACGCGGAACGTATCCCCGGCACTGCCCGGCGTATACACGCGTTTTACCGCCGCGCCTGGAAACGCGTCCATGGCGGCGGCCACGATCGCTGAAACCGCGACCGGCCCGGCGCCCGGTTGCGGCGTGCTGCGCACGTACGGATGGAGATCTTCCACCGGTGAAAAGACATCAATTGCTGCTCCGAACTGGCGCGGGAACACCAGCATCGCGCCAGTGATTGAGATCACCACCATGATCGGGAGCGTGTACAGTCCCACCAGCCGGTGCACGTCGTACTCGATGCGCGCGGCTCCGCCATGGCCCGCGGGCAGGAACGCGGACCGCCCGGCGCGCCCCAATGGCCACCACAGATACAGGCCCGTGACGAGGGAGGCGAGCGACAGCAGTCCGGCGCTGCCCACCAGATTTTCGCCGGTTACTCCCAGCGCCAGAAACGCATGCAGGTTATACATCCATGTAATCACGGTCTCACCCCAGTACCAGGTCTTGATCAATTCGCCCGTGTTCGGGTTCACCGCGATGATAAGCGTCGCCGCGTAGGCGGCGCCTCTTTCCTCCGGGCCGGAGTAGTTG
>CAYMXG010000010.1:7477-11617 GCA_964394115.1 uncultured Enterobacteriaceae bacterium
TGCGGCGTGCGCGGCATCCACAGTTCCCAGGACTTGGGACGCTGCGGATGGGCCGCGCGCAGGTTTTCCATGACGCGGTCGAGGGACGCGTAGCCCGCGGGGGCCTTCGGCACGACCAGCGCCGGGTCCGCCCACTCGTAGATCTCCTCCCAGAAACCGATCACGGCACCGGTGAGTCCCAGCATGGCGAGCAGTGTGCCCAGCGTGAGCCCGAAGTACAGGTGCACGTTGAGCCACAGGCGGCGCAGGCGCAGCCTGCGCTGGATGGCTGTGTCGCGGGCGCTGATCAATGACGATACCATCGCGGATGAAACACCCGCCAGCATACCGGGAGACTGCGGGAATTCTTTCCGAATTTTGGCTCCGTCGTGGTGATAATCCCGGCGCACCCCGGGAACATCGAAAGCCCTGCCCGTGGCGCGCGTATACAATATATATTGTGCCAACGCCTCTGCACCGGCGCGCTTCACCCAAACCGTCGGCAACCCGAAAACATGTCTTCGACGCACCACGCAACACCTGATCCGGAGCAACATGCGGCGGCCATGGCGCAGGAACTGCGCCGCGCCATGGAATTGCACCGGCAGGGCCGCGTTGACGAGGCGGTCACGGTCTACCACGGCCTGCTGGAACGATACCCGAAGCACCCGGACGTCAATCACTTCCTCGGCATGGCGGAGTACCAGCGCGGCAAACTCGACCTGGCGGTGGCGCTGATCCGCCACGCCATCGCGCTTCAACCCGGGAACGCGCTGTACCACGGCAACCTCGGGCGTATCCACCTGAACCGCGAGGAATATGCCGCCGCCGCCACTGCGTTCCGCGCGGCGCTGGCGCTGACACCCGCCGATGCGGAACTGCTGCACCTGCTCGGGCGCGCGTTGCGACTCGACGGCGATGCCGAAGCAGCCCTGCCCTTCCTGCAACGAGCCGCCGCAGCGCGGCCCGACGCCGTGCGTGTGTTGCAGGATCTCGCCGAGGCCCTGGCCGGGGTGCGGCAGAACGCCGCCGCTGCCGGCGTGTTCCGCAGCATTCTCGATCTTTCCCCGCACGACACAGATGCGCTGCGCGGCCTGGCCCACTCCCTGCGCGTACTCAACCGCAGCAGCGAAGCCATTGCGCTGCTGGAGCAGGCCATCACACTGCAACCGGGCAATCCGAAGATCCACTGCGAACACGGTGAGGCGCTTGGAGAAGTCGGGCAGTTCGACGCCGCGGCGGCCTCCTTCGGCGCGGCATTGCAACAGCGGCCGGGCTACCCGGTGGCGGTGGCATGCCTGCTGGCGCTGGGCCAGGGCGATGACGACCCCGCGCTGCCGGAAGCAGGCGCCCGGCACCTGCGCGAGGACGCCATCAGCAAGCCGGTACGGGTGCAATTGCACTTCGCCCTCGGACGGCATTTTGATCGCCGCGGTGATTACGACGCGGCGTTCGCGCAATATCGCAGCGCCAATGACATCGTGGCCGTGGGGCGGCGCTATCGACCCGGTGAAACGGAGCGGCGCACCGGGGCGCTGATGTCCGTGTTCACGCCGGAATTGTTCCGGGACCTGCGCGCGCTCGGGAACGACAGCCAACGGCCGCTGTTCATCGTCGGTATGCCGCGCTCCGGGACCACGCTCACGGAACAGGTGCTGTCCAGCCACCCGGACATCGCCGGCGCGGGCGAACTGGGATATTTCATGCAGATGTCGCACGCGCTGCAGAGGGCCACCGGCGATACCGCCGGCACGTTCGCCTTTCTGCGTGATCTGCGCATGGAAGTAATGCAGGGGTGGACACAGGGATACCTGGATCTGCTGCACGCGGTCTCGGCCACGGCGGCGCGCGTTACCGACAAGATGCCACTGAACTTCCTGAACCTGGGGCTGATGGCGCTCGCCTTTCCCAACGCGCGCGTGGTCCACTGCCGCCGCGACCCCATGGACAATTGCCTGTCGTGCTACGTGGAGAACATGCACCAGGATCAGCGTTACAGCACCAGGCTGAAGTGTCTCGGGCATTTCTACCTGCAGTACCACAGGCTCATGACGCATTGGCGCGCGGTGTTGCCGCTGCCGATCCTGGACGTGGTGTACGAGGACCTGGTGGCGGATTTCGACACGCAGGCGCGGCGCCTGATCGATTTCTGCGGGCTGCCGTGGGATGAGAACTGCAGCCGATTTTACGCCACCGAACGTGCGGTCACGACACCAAGCAAGTGGCAGGTGCGCCAGCCGATTTACAGCACGTCTGTGGCGCGCTGGCGCCGCTACGAAAAACACCTCGCACCATTGCGCGACGCGCTGGGGCCGCTGCCCGATTCATGATGCGTAGCGACGCCCGGTCCAGCCGGGTCCGCGCAGCACATGCCCGGGTTTCGCGCCCGTGTGGACGCCGTCCTTCAGCACGCGCGTGCCGTTGACGAACACGTCCCGTACGCCGGTGGAATACCGGTGCGGATCCGGGAACGTGGCATGGTCCTCGATGGTGGCCGGGTCAAAGACAACGACATCGGCGTAGAAGCCCGGTTGCAGCCTGCCCCGCTCGCGAAATCCGAACACCTCCGCGGGCAATGCCGACAGCCGGCGCACGGCCTCCTGCAACGTCAACACTTTGCCGTCACGGGCATAATCGGAGAACAGCCGCGCCACGCTGCCGTAGGTACGCGGGTGGGTCAACGATCGCGTGAATGGTTCTTCGGCCGCCACGGGCATGGAATCGGAACCGTACATCATCCACGGCAGCGCCAATTGCCGGCGCACGTTGTCCGCGGACATTGTGAAGAACGCGCTCCAGATCTCGCCGTCGTTTCGCACCAGCAGGTCCAGCACGGCCTCCTCCGGCGTGACGCCCAGTTCGCGGGCAGCGTCTGCCAGCGTCTTCCCCAGCAGCCGGTTCAACTCCCGGTTCTTGAAGCGCAGGAACAACACGTTTTCCGGGCGACCCGCCAGGGCGAGGTAATTGTCCCAACCGCCGGACCACGCGCGCAGTTCCGCAAGGATCCGGCTCCGCGTCACGGGTTCCCGCAACCGACCGAGCAGGGATTCGAAGCCGCCGTCCAGGGCCCACGGCGACAGCACCGAACTGAGGGCGGTCCATAATGCCTTGTAGGGATACATGGCTGCATACAGCTCGACACCGTCGCGCCGGGCCGCTTCAACCCTTGCAATTGCCGCGTCGAGTTGATTCCAGTGGTCAGCGCCGCTGACCTTGAAGTGATTGACGATGACCCGCGTCCCGGCGGCGCGGCCGATAGTGATGGCTTCGTCCAGTGCTGCCAGCACTTCACCGGACTCGCTGCGCAGCCCGGTGGAATAAACGCCGCCGAACTCCCCGGCCGCCTCCGCCATCGCGGTAAGCTCCGCGGTGCTGGTGAACTTCGCCAGATCATAAGACAGGCACACACCCACGCCCACGGCGCCTTCGCGCATGGCCGTGCGCACCAGTTCCTGCATGTCCGCCAGTTCCTCCGCGGAGGGGGCGCGATTGTCCCAACCCACGACGAACTTGCGGATGTTGGTGACGCCGGTCAGTGACGCGACATTCTCGGAAACGCCGCGTTGCTCCAGGAAGTCCAGGAATCCGCCCAGCGTGTTCCACGTGACCGGGTAATCGAAATCCACGTTGCGCCCTGCCAGCATCTCGGCGCGAATGCGCTGGTCCAGAAGGTCATGGGGTTCCTCGCCGAATATCGTCAGCGTGATGCCCTGCGTGATGTCGCTGACGCCGCGCCCGTCCTGGGGCAGGCTCTCATAGGCGCTGCTCTCCACGTCCACGAACCCGGCGCTCACCGCGAATCCGGTGGCGTCCAGTTCCAGCGCGCCGCGGCCGGCGATGTCCGCGCCGACGGCGGCAATGCGCTCGCCGTGCAATGCCACGTCGGCGATCCGCGGCGGCGCACCGCTGCCATCCACGATCAAACCGTTGCGGATTAGCACGTCGAACTCCGCACCATGGAGCAGCGGCGCGCCCAGCAGTGCCAGCGCCGCCAGCAACAGCCGCGGGCGGGAGCGTCGCATCAGGCCGGCGTGGCGCGCGGCTATTGGCAGCGACCGGAGTTGACGGCGGAAAAGTTTATTGAATGGACAGCAGACAGAGGGGGAGAAGGGGAGAAAGGGAGAAAGGGAGAAAGGGAGAGCACAAGTCATTTCCCCCTAC
>CAYMXG010000010.1:11627-13194 GCA_964394115.1 uncultured Enterobacteriaceae bacterium
GTATTCGCAACCACTGGCGGATGCCGGTCACGTACAGGAACAGCGGTATCAACCCGGCGACGAACATCACGAAGCGCCCGCCATCGCCGAAGGCGGCGCCGTTGTGGAATGAGTAGCGGTTGTACCCCAGGATGGAACGGCTCAGGTTGAATTCCTTCGCGTCCACGACCTTGATGACCTCGCCGGAAAACTGGTCGAGCCAGACACGCGTTTCGGGGTACATGCGATCGAAGCGCTCTTCCGGCTGGCGCAGCGTCACGCCGTAGGCCTCGGTGCTGCCCGGCGCCGGCATGTAGGCGTGCCGGAACTCGGCCCCCGGGAACAGCGCACGCGCCTTCCGCAGCGCCACGTCGAATGGCACCGGCTCGCGGCCGGGTATCGGTGTTGCGTGCACCGCCTCGTATTGCTCGATGAGCGGCATGTTCACCGGCTGCACCACGCCCACGACGCGGGCGGACTCCACCGGCCACACGATGATGATGCCGGTGATGCACACGACCAGGAACAGGATCGATGACCAGAAACCGATGACCCGGTGCAGGTCGAACTCGAAGCCGCGGCCCGCGAGGCGCGGGCTGGTGAAGAACTGGCGCAGGGAAAATTTTCCGCCCGGCCACCACAAATAGATGCCGGACAGGGCCATCAGCAGGAACACCACGCCGATGACGCCGACGATGGGCTCGCCGATGTCGGTGGACTGGATGGACAGGATGGTATGCACGTTGAACAGCCAGCTGACGGGCGTCTCGCCCCAGTAGAATTCGCCCATGATCCCGGCAGTGTATGGGTTGATGCCCACGTACAGCGGCGATTCGTAAATCCCCACCTTTTCCTCCGGCTGCTCGTAGGTGGCCCAGATCGGGGCATGCCGATCCTCGGGGTAGGGGTAATCCACAGCCCAACCGTCGGGGCGCCGGGGATGGGCCGCCCGCAGAGTCTCCATGACCTGCTGCAGCGGCGCGTATTCGTTGCCGGGATTCTCGACGCGGAAACGGACATCGGTGAGCTGCGTGTATTCATTCCAGATGACAGCGGCGCTGCCGCTCAATCCCAGGATGACAATCAGCAGCCCCACGGTGAGACCCACCCAGCGGTGGAACAGCAACCAGAGCTTCTGCAGTTTTTCCTTCGACACCATTTGCCTCGCTGCGCGTGGAATCAGTGCCGTCATGATGCCGGCCGGGATATTGTAGGGAATATTCCGCGCCGCAAATTCGGCAATTCACGCCGGGACCAGCGGGTTTTGCTGTTTGCCGGGTTGCCGGTGGGAAATTCTACGATTCTATGCCGTGCATGCGCCGCGTCAGCCACGGCGTCAACGCCCATACCGCGGCCCCGGCCAGGATCGACAGCGCGGCGAGGAACCCGAAGGCCTCGCCAATGCCCCAGGTGTAGCCGAGGGCGCCGATATGGCCGGTGAGCCAGGTGCCCACGCCGATGTTCACATACCACCCGCCGATGAAGATCGAAGACATGGCGGCGGGCGCCAACCGGCTGGTGAGCGACAGCTGCCCGGTCCAGACCAGCACTTCGCTCACGCCCATGAACAGGTACATGACTACCAGCC
>CAYMXG010000010.1:13204-14235 GCA_964394115.1 uncultured Enterobacteriaceae bacterium
TTGACTTAAACCATCGAGCGTCATGATTGAGAGGCTCTTGATCCCCCAAAGTCGGATGGAGTGGTGTAAAACCGGAACATCAAGCCAGCCACAGCGGCGACGCCTTCGCGCCGGAGTCGCCGACGATGGCGAACATCGCGTACGCCACCACGATATACCCCAGCCCCACGGTGATGAGGCCCCAGGCCAGCTTGAGCGAGGTCTTCGGATTGCGCCCCTGCAGCGCGAGTCGCTCCCAGTAGCGCGCGGCGGCGGGCGTCAGGATCACGAACAGGATGGAGGTGATCATCATGAACCAGCTGGCCGGTATCTCCCAACCCCAGCGCAGGCGGTCCACGTGCTCGCGCGCGAACAGCGTTAGCAGGCCGCCGTTCTGGAACACCGCGGCGGAATACACGGCGGTAAACGCGGCCTGGAAGAAGATCACCTTGATGCGATCCAGTTCCAGCGGCGACAGGCTGCCCAGCATTCGCAACGTGCTCCTCCCGCCCACCGGCACCCGTCCCAGATCCGCCAGGTAACGGCGCTGGTTCGACAGGTAGACGAGCAGGCCGAAGGTCATGCCGATGCCCGCGGCGCTGAAGCCCCAGTGCCACGCGATGCGCTCGCCCAGGTAGCCGGTGATGAACACACCGGCGATCTCGCCGAGATAGATGCCCACCAGGAAAAGTGCGAAGGCGCTGTCGCGTCGTTGATCGGTCTGCGAATAAAACCGCCCGACGATGGAGGAGATGGTGGGCTTGAGCAACGCTGTGCCGGTGATGATCAGCGCCAGTCCGCCGAAGAACGTGAGCGCAATGAACTGGTACACCAGCCGCACGTCGTCCACATCAACTCCGGCGGCCGCAGCAGCCTCCAGTACCCGCGCCAGGTCCGGGCCGGCGAACACCCGGCCCAGTGTCGCGCCGGAGTCCACCCATAGGGCATGGAAATCGACGCCGAGCCAGTCGCCGATATCGACGAGGCCGCTGAGCATCTCGAAGGCGTCGTCGCCGAGGTCCTTCTTGTTCGCGTAGCATTGGATGCGGCCG
>CAYMXG010000010.1:14245-14787 GCA_964394115.1 uncultured Enterobacteriaceae bacterium
CCGTGCCGGCGAGACCGATCACCAGACCGGTCTTGCGGCTGCGGCTGATGTTCGACGTGCGGCGCAGCAACCAGTCGACGAAGGTGCCGCCGAGCCAGTCGCCGGCCAGCGTCGGCACGACCTTGGGACCCGACAGCAGTGCGTGGCCTGAAGCGATCAGGATGCCGCCCAGCAGGATGCAGCGCCGCTCGCCCCAGAAATTATTGGCGATCCAGCCCCCGATTAGCGGCACTGTGAAGGCGAGCGCGGAATACAGGCCGTAGAGCTTGAGCGCCTCCGGCTCCGGCCAGCCGAATCCGCCCGCGCCGACGGACGATGTCAGGAACAGAACCAGCAGCGCCAGCATGCCGAAGTAGCTGAAGCGCTCCCACATCTCGGTGAAGGAAAGCAGCAGCACGCCCTTCGGGAAACCCCACAACATCCCGCCCGGTGGGTGCAGTGCGCCATCCTGTTTCACTTTCTGTTCCCGATTCCCGCCTGTTGCCGGCATCGCTCCCTCTCTGCGTACTGCGCGTCGTAAAAATCCAGAATGACATCGCGCG
>CAYMXG010000010.1:14797-22065 GCA_964394115.1 uncultured Enterobacteriaceae bacterium
ACATGAATAGGATTTTGCACCTGCGCTGCGTGCCTGAAAAACCTGCGCACTGTAGCAAACCCGCGGCCCTCAACACGCAGAAAAGAAAAAGATCATGACTACGGACGACTTCGACAGTGGATTCATCTGCAACCAGTGGGACACATCGGCGATTCCCACCTTGCAGGAGTACACGCGCATCCCGAACCGCTCGCCGATGTTCGATCCGGAGTGGAAAAAAAACGGTTACATGGAGCAGGCCATCACGCTGTTCAGCGACTGGAGCCGGCGCCAGCCCATCCCGGGTATGAAGCTGGACGTGGTGCGCACGCCGGGACGCACGCCGCTGTTGTTCATCGAGATACCGGGCACGGGCCCGCAAACCGTGCTGCTGTACGGCCACCTGGACAAGCAGCCGGAAACGGAGGGCTGGCGCCCCGGGCTCGGCCCCTGGCAACCGGTCATAGAGGGCGATCGCTTCTACGGCCGCGGCGTGGCCGATGACGGCTATGCGCTGTTCTCAAGCCTGATCGCCATTCGTGCGTTGCAGCGGCGCAATCTCCCGCACGCGCGCTGCTTGGTCATCATCGAGGCGTGCGAGGAAAGCGGCAGCCCGGACCTGCCCTTCTACATGCAGCTGCTCGCCGGGCGCATCGGCTGCCCGGACCTCGTCATCTGCCTCGACGCGTCCTGCGGCAACTATAATCAGCTGTGGTGCACGTCATCCCTGCGCGGTTTCCTCAATGGCACGCTGCGTGTGGACATCCTCGAATCCGGTGTGCATTCGGGCGACGCCAGCGGCATCGTGCCCTCCAGCTTCCGCATCCTGCGCCGCCTGCTGGATCGCATCGAAGACGCGGAGTCGGGGCGCATCCTGCCTGCCTTCCTGCACGTACCAATCCCGCAGCATGTCGCAGACGACTCCCGTGATGTGGCCGGAGCCCTGGGCGATACCGTGCACACCCGCTTTCCCTTCGTGGATGGTGCACGCGCCACGGCGAACGACAACACCGAACTGCTGCTCAACGGCACCTGGCGACCGACGCTGTCGGTGACCGGCGCGCAAGGGATGCCGGCCATCGGCACCGCCGGCAACGTGTTGCGCCCGGGCACGGCGCTCAAACTTTCGTTCCGGCTGCCGCCCGGCATCGATGCGGATGGAGCCGCCCGGCAGCTGCGGGAATTGATCGAGTTCGATCCGCCCTACGGTGCGCGCGTGTCGTTCTCCGACGTTTCCGCGGCGCCGGGCTGGCAGGCGCCGGACCTGCGACCAGCGCTGCGCGACGCCATCAACGGCGCGTCGCTGCGGCATTTCGGCGCGCCGGCGGCGTGGATGGGAGACGGTGGATCGATCCCGTTCATGGACATGCTGGGGCGGAATTTCCCGCACGCCCAGTTCTTCATTACCGGCCTGCTCGGGCCTGGATCCAATGCCCACGGGCCGAACGAGTTCATGCATATCCCCACCGTGAAGAAACTTACCTGCTGCGTGGCGGAAGTCATTGCGCGGCACCATACATCAACCTGAAACGAGGAAACCGAAGTGAGCCTGTTCGACAAATCCGAGTACCTGGGGCGCATCGCGCGCGTCAAACAACGCATGGCCGCGGCCGGGATCGACGTGCTGATCCTGGAATCGCCGGAGAACATCCTGTACCTGACCGGCTACGAAGGCTGGTCGTTCTACACGCACCAGGCGGCAATTGTCGCCCTGGACCACGAGGAGCCTATTCTCATCGTGCGGCGCATGGACACGGCGTGCGCGGACTTCACCGTGTTCATGGGCCGGGACAACATCATCGGCTACCCCGAGCACTACATCGGCGTGCAGGATCGACACCCCATGCAGTTCATCGCCAGCATCGTCAAGGAGCGTGGCTGGGGCAACAAGCGCGTCGGCGTGGAGATGGATGCGCATTTCTTCACGGCGCGCGCCTTCGCCGTGCTACACGAGAGCCTGGCGGACGCGGAATTCAAGGACGCCTACCTGCTGGTCAACTGGGTGCGCAGCTACAAGTCCGACGCGGAGGTAGCGCTGATGCGCCAGGCCGGGGAAATCGCGGAACTGGCCATGCGCACGGCCATCGACAACATAGCCGTGGGCACGCGCGAATGCGACGTGGCGGCGCGCATCCATCAGACGCAGATTGCCGGCACGCCGGAATTCGGCGGCGGCGTGCCCTCCGACGTTGCGATCCCCTCGGGTCCGCGCTCGGCGGCCCCGCATCTGCCGTGGACCGACGCCCCGTTCGAAAACAACGTCGCGGTCAACATCGAACTGGGCGGCGCGCGCCACAATTACCATTCCGGTCTGGCGCGCACGGTTTACCTGGGCAAGGCGCCGCCGCAGTTGCTGGAACTTGCGGCTGTCACCGTGGATGGACTGAAAACGGCACTGGATGCCGTGCGGCCGGGCGTGACCTGCGAAGAGGTGGAGGCGGCCTGGCGCCGGGTCATCGGCAAGGCCGGATTTGAAAAGAAGTCCCGCATCGGCTATGCCATCGGCCTGTGCTTCGTGCCGGCCTGGCTCGAGCTCACCGCCAGCCTGCAGCCCGGTGATCGCACCGTGCTGACTCCGAACATGACCTTCCATATGATCTGCGGCATGTGGCAGGGCGAGCACAACGGCAACTACAACATGGTCACCAGCGAGACGTTCCTGGTGACCGGGCGCGGCCACGAACTGCTGTCGCGGCTGGAGCAGAAACTGTTCGTCAAACCTTGAACGATCACGTCGGCACACTCTGGCTGGCCACGTGCTCGCGC
Organism: uncultured Enterobacteriaceae bacterium; assembly: GCA_964394115.1. Classification (GTDB taxonomy): domain Bacteria; phylum Pseudomonadota; class Gammaproteobacteria; order Eutrophobiales; family Eutrophobiaceae; genus 2-02-FULL-61-13. Next base: position 17,543 of record CAYMXG010000010.1, read on the forward strand.
CGCACTCCGAGCCAAGGGGGAATTCGCTCACTGAACCGGCCCGCGGACAGAATAAACAGCCGGTTTCGCGGGGAAATGGAGATAATTAATCCCCTGCAAATCAATAGAATCATGCCGGGGGGCCAATCCGGACGAATTTCCGACGTGGCCGATTTGCAACCGCACCGACATCGGGGTGAACACATGCACAACAGAAACAAACTTTCGAAACCGAGATTGAAATTCCCGGCCATCGGCCCGTCATACCAGAGCATGCCGGGCTGGCTCGTGGCGCTGGTAATGACGGCCGGTGGAGCTGCGGCGCCGGCCCAGGAAAAGGAACCCGAGCAGAAACAGGATCAGGACGACTCCAAGCTCGAGGAAATCATCGTCCACGCCGAGTTCTTCCGCCCGGTGGACGCCTCCAGCGCCACGAAGTTCGAACTGGCCGTGCAGGACACGCCCCAGGCCATCTCCGTGCTCACGGATGACATCATGAAGACCTACGGCACCAAGGACCTGCTCGGCATCGAGAAATTTGTGGCCGGCGTCAACAGCTCCGGTAATGGCGCCAATACCAACTACTTCCTCGGCCACATCCAGGCTCGCGGCTTTACGCTGGACCAGTTAAGCGGCTACAAGATCAACGGGTTCTCCACGATGCGCGAGTTCCAGCCGGACTTCGTCGCTGTGGAACGCATCGAGTTCCTGAAGGGCCCGTCGTCGGTGATCTACGGCGTCAACAATTACGGCGGCACGCTGAATACGCAATTGAAGCGCCCGGAGGCGGATGCGGCATACAACGTGTCCGCGAATTACGGATCCTACGGCACCTACCGCCTGTCCGGCGATGCCACGGGTTCGATCACTTCCGACGGTTCGCTGCGCTACCGGATCGCCACGGCCTGGGAGGACCGCGAGGCCGAAAAGGACGGCTTCGAGTTCCAACGCCTGCCGGTGTACGCGCGCGTTGAATGGGACATCACCGACAGCACGTCCTTCGACAGCTACGTGTTCTACCAGGACGAGGAGGCCGTGGACGACTTCGGCTATTTTGCCGTCCAGGAAGCGAACGGCGACATCGAGGAACCGACCGGCGTGGACCGCGACATTTTCGAAGGCAATCCGGACTTCAACAACATCGATCGCGAGAGCCTGCAGGTTTATAGCAGCGTGAAGCACGAGTTCACCAACGACCTCGCGTTGCAGGGGAAGGTGGGCTTCAACGAGACCACTCACGGCTACGAGGCCATGTACCTGTACAACTACGGCTACTTCGCCGGCCCGTTCGTGGACGTTTACGCGAAGTTCGATGACCGCACCATTAGCAGCTGGGACGCGGAACTGAGCTTTGGCGGTGACTTCGACATGTTCGGCCAGACCCACAAGTTCATGCTGCTGGCCGAGTACCGCCAGATCGGCTTCGACTTCACCGAGTTTCCGTTCGACAACATCGGCAACGTGGACCAGTTCGACCCGGATTTCTCGATACCGACGGCGAACATGGACCTGAACGTACTCGGCACATCCAACGGCGGCCGCAGCGAGGATCAGCACCGCTGGGCCCTCGGCGGGCAGTTGCTGTGGCAAATTACGGACCGGTTGTCGGCGCTGCTCGGGCTGCGCTGGGACCAGATTCACCAGACCGTGGACGATATCAAATTCGACCCCGACCCCACCGACTCGGTGTTCTTCGCCGAACGCAACATCCACTCCTCGGCGCGCAAGCGCTCGGTGACCCCGCGCGCCGGCCTGGTGTTCGAGGTGACGCCGGAGATCAACGCCTACGTCAGCTACTCGGAAGGATTCCTGCCCCAGGAAGGCATCACCCGCGGCGGCGACGCCATCGACCCCGAGGAAGGCGTGCAGTACGAGGGCGGCTTCAAGGGTGAGTTCCTCGACGGCCGCCTCGGCGCCAGCATCACCGGTTTTTTCATCCAGAGGGAGAAGGTCAGCATCCCGGATCCGACCAACAGTATCGTGCTGCAGGAAGATTTCCGCATCCAGGGCGGCGAACAGGAACACTGGGGCGTAGAATTCGAACTCATGGGTGAGTTGGTGGAAAACCTGAACGTGGTTGCGACCTATTCCTTCCTGGACACGGAGATTACCAAGGAGGAGGCCGGCCTGGCGTTCAACGATTCATCCCTGGGTAACTCCGTCATCGGCGCCCCGGAGCACAGCGCGAGCCTGTTCCTGGAATATACGATCACGACGGGCATGCTCGAACATTTTTCCATCAACGGCGGTGTGAACTATGTGGGCGAACGCCCAAGCCAGCAGCAGAACCTGGTCGGCGAGTATCCGGGCTACTCCCCGGGATTCCCGCTGTTTCACCTGGACGAGTACGCAACCGTGGACATGGGCCTGCGCTACTACGGGTTCGAGAACATCACGCTCAGCCTGCAGGCCAACAACGTGTTCAATGAGGATTATTTCAACCCGGCACAACTGGACGCGGACTGTTGCGCGGCGAACTTCCTGCAGCGCGGCCAGAGCCGGGAGGTTACCGTCGGCGTCTCCTACGACTTCTAGCTTCAGTGCCACGAACCCGGGCCGGCCACGCCGGCCCGGGTTTTTTACTGCCCGTCACTCGGCTGCGCCCGCGGCGCGATTCTCCTCCACCATGCGCTTTACGCCCGCAAGCACCGCCTGCGCGTCGAACACCACGCCGTTGCGAATGGTGTAACGCACGCCGCCGACGCGGCCAACGCTGCCGTCCAGCCTCCGGCCCACGACGCCGGTGCCGTAGAGCAGCTTGAAGTTCTCGAGCGGGTTGCCGTCCACAATGAGCAGGTCCGCCTGCTTGCCCACCTCCACGGTGCCGGTGCGATCGGCGATGCCAAGCCACACGGCGCTGTCCCGGGTCGCGGCGCGGATCACTTCCAGCGGGTGGAAACCCGCCTCCTGCAGCAGTTCCAGGTTGCGCACCAGCGCGAACCCGGGCAGCGTCCACATATACCCCGCGTCGCTGCCGGCGATGACGCGCCCGCCGCGGTTTTTGAAATCATTCACCCACGCCATCCAGCGCTGGTAATCCTGCTTCCACAGGATCTCCTTCGCCGTGCTCCAGTCGGCGAATTGGACGCCGTCGCTGCCGCCTGGCGCCCAGGTCTTCAGGTACGCAGGCCAGGCGAAGTCGTGGTTCCATTCCGCGCCCATCGCAGCCATGAGGTCCCGGTGCGCCTCGAACACGCTGAACGTGGGACCATAGGTGAAGTCCAGGGAAACGAGTTCATCGATCACCGCGTTCCACTTTTCGCTGCCCGGCGCCACCGTGGCCTGCCAGCCGCGACCGGTGTGCATCTTGATGGTGTCGTCGTTGTAGTTGTACGCTGCCGGGTAGTCGCGCACCGTCCCGGATTCGAGGAAGGAATCCGGCAGGCCCCATGCGTGCGGCATGCCGCCCAAGCCGGCGCGCGCGAACTGCAGCATGTTCATGCGCCCGGTGATGTTCGGGTGCATGCAGAAGTACGTGCGCAGGCCCACCTTGCGTGCCTCGTCTATGCCGGCCAGCATGCTGTCCAGATCACCCTCCATGTCACCTTCCCCGAGCCCGTCCGCGCCGCGCTTCTTTGCGTCGCGCACCTTCGCGCGCGCATCCTCCGGGCTGCTGACCGGGAAGTCCATCCATGCCAGCACGCCGGGAGCCGTGATGCGGTTTTCGGCGGCGGCCTTCTTCAGGGCGTTGACCCAGTCGAATTGGTGGGTGGACTGCATGGACGCCACGGTGGTCACGCCGTGGGCGACCAGCAGCTTCAGCGTATATTCCGGCGGCGGATCCGAATGGCGCGACTGGTTGCCGGCGTCCGGCGTCACCGAGCGGTCCAGCACGCGGAAATGGCTCTCGATGAGGCCGGGCAGGATGTAGCTGCCGCGCGCATCGATGTGCCGATCGCCGGTGCCGATTTCCGGGCGCCCCGAATCCCCCAGTTGCGGCGTGTACAGTCCCGGCAGGCCGTAGATCCTCGCGATGCGGTCCTGCTCAACGACGATGGTCACCGGCCCCATGGGCGGCGCACCGGAGCCGTCCACCAGCATGCCGCCCTCAATGACGAGGCGCGTAAACGGGCCCTCGCTTTCGCCGGGCAGCACCGGGCCAGGCATGGGCCAGCCGTTGATAAATTCCTCCGCCGCCGCAGGCAGGACCAGCATGGCGATGAGCATTGTTGTCGCGAACCTGATCATGATTGCGTACCCCCGGTGTTGTCGAAAGAAACCGTGTTTCCTCACTCGGCGCCGTGCATGCGGCGCACGAGTGCGGGCGTCAGCGCCCAAAGCAATGAACCCAGTGCCAGCATGGCAATCGCCAGCAGCAGGAACACAGTACCCATGTCCCAGACCCAGGCCAGCGCGCCAATGTAACCCGTGAGCCAGCTGCCGATGCCGATGGTAACGTACCAACCGCCGACAAAAAGTGCGGACAGCGTGGTGGGCGCCAGCTTGGTCACCAGCGAGATCTGCGTCGGCCACACCAGCGTGTCGCCGATGCCGAAACACACGTAGGTCAGCACCAGCCAGCCCCACCACACCTTCGCGGCATC
>CAYMXG010000010.1:22075-22783 GCA_964394115.1 uncultured Enterobacteriaceae bacterium
CACGGCTGGTGTCACCGCCTCCTACATCGCGCGGGCGTGGTTCCTCGCCTTCACAGGAACGGCCCATCGCCACGGCCATGAGTCGCCACCGGTCATGGTAGTGCCGCTGCTGCTCTTAGCGGTCCTCTCCGTGCTTGGAGGCTACGTGGGCATCCCCCGTTTCCTTGGACAGTTTCCCCAGTTTCACAGCCAGCCCCACCACACCTTCGCGGCATCGCCGTTGAAAATGGTCGCCGCCGTCAGCAGTCCGTAACCGATACCCAGCATCATCAGTCCCCAGGCCAGTTTCACCGACGCACTGGGATTGCGACCCCGCTGTGCCAACAGCAGCCAGAGCCGGGCAGCGAGGGGCGTGACGAGGATGAACGTGCCGGTGCTGACCACGAGGAACCAGGTGGTGGGGATGACCCAACCGCCCACATCACGCTGCACGTGCTCACTGGCGAACAACGTCAACATTCCGCCCTTCTGGAAGAATGCCGCCGCATAGGCCACGGTGAACAGCCCCTGGGCGAAGATCACGCGAACGCGATCCCGTTGTTCCGGCGTCAGCGCCGCGAACGCACCGGCACCGTCGCGCATCCCCACCGGGACCATGCCAACGTCGCCCAGCCAGGCATCCTGTTTCCACAGGTAGACCAGCATGCCCACGGTCATGCCGACGCCGGCGGCTGCGAAGCCGAGGTGCCAGCCCACGCGCTCGCCGAG
>CAYMXG010000010.1:22793-23597 GCA_964394115.1 uncultured Enterobacteriaceae bacterium
CGGCGATCAGGCTCGCGGACAGGGAACCGATGTAGATGCCGACGAAGAACAGCGAGAAGGCACCGTCCCGGCGCGGATCCCCGTCGGCGAAGAAGCGCCCGATGATGGAGGAGATGGTGGGCTTGATGAACGCGGTGCCGCAGACGATGCAGGCCAGCCCGGTGAAAAAACTGGCCCCGGCGAGGCGGAACGTCGTGGCCGCGAGACCGGCGACCACGTCGTCCGCGGCGACCGCAGACAGCGCCGCATGGGATCCCGGTGACAGCGTCAAGGGTCCCAGGCGTAGCCCCGCCGCGACCCAAATTGCGTGCACGTCGACACCGGCCAGTTCCTGCGCGAGCCACGGCAGCAGGTACGGACCGGTAAGCAGGAACTGACCGAGGATCAGCAGCAGGCCGCCGAGCAGGATGCAGCGGCGCTCGCCCCAGTGATGATTCGCGATCCACCCGCCGAGCAGCGGCACGGAGAACACCAGCCCGGTGTAGAAGCCGTACAGCTTGATGGCCTCCTGCCGCGACCAGCCGAACCCGTGCTGTGCCACGTCCGCGGTCAGGAACAGCACCAGCAGCGCGAGCATGCCGAAATAACTGAAGCGTTCCCACAGCTCCGTGAACGATAGCAGGAACACGCCCCTGGGGTAGCCCAGGAACGTTCCACCAGGTGCATGCATCAGGTCGAGTCCAGGCCGTGATATCCCACGCGGGAAATTGTAGGGTTTTACGCTGGTACAATATTCCGAATATGCGCGCGAATCCGGAGATTCCGCCGGGCAATGGCGCGCCAATTTGGAATTTCCGCGGCACT
>CAYMXG010000011.1:0-22851 GCA_964394115.1 uncultured Enterobacteriaceae bacterium
TTCTTCGGCATCCAGGTGCGTGTCCATGGGTGCGTACAGCATCAGGTTGGGCCCTATGCCTGCGCCGCGCAGGCGTCCAATGCAATTGCCGCTGCGATCGGTCACCGGTTGATACTGGGCAGAGAAGCCGGCAGCGGCGAGATATCCCGTCAGGAACTCGCTGGCTTGACGTTCGTTGCCGGTGGGACTGTGGATATTTGTCAGCGAGCAGACCAGTTGTTTGAGGCGCTGGGCATTGATGTTCCCGCAAGCCGCGTCAAACCAGCGGCGCTGTTCCTGGCTGAAACCGGTTTTCGTGGCGCCCATATTCATTCGCCCCCTGCCAGCGCGATGCCCTGTCCGGTGATATAGGAAGCACCGTCCGAACACAGCCACAATACCGTCTGCGCAACGTCTTCCGGCTGCGCAAGCCTGCCCATGGGGACTGCCTGCGCCAGGGTGCGCTTCAAATCTTCGCTTCCCGCCGTCATCCGATCCAGCAATGCGGTGTCCACCGCCCCGGGGCAGACGGCATTGACGCGGATGTTGTTCCTGCCGTATTCCATCGCGGCGGTCTTGGTCAACCCCATGATCCCATGGGCGGCGGCGCAATAGGATGAATAACCCGGCGCGCCCTTTAATCCCCAGTTGCCGGCCATGTTTACGATGATGCCCTGTTGCTGGCGCAGCATCTGGGCGAGCTCGAATTTCATGCAGCGCCACACACCGGTCAACTTCAGGTTCAACATGGCCTGCCAGTCCGATTCCTCGATCTCGGCGGTCCGCAGGAATGGCGTCTCCTGCCCGGCGTTATTGAAGGCGATGTCAAGTCGGCTGTGTCTTGCGACCAGTTCCCGGATCAGGGAATCGATGGAGCCGGTGTCGGTCACGTCCGCACGGATAAAGTCCGCCCTGCCGCCGGCGCCGGTTATCTCCCTCACCACTTCCTCACCGGCGACCTGATTGCGCCCGGACAGGATCACCGCGGCTCCGCGCTGCGCAAACAACACGGCGGTGGCCCGGCCGATACCGCTGGTACCACCGACCACGAGCGCAATTTTGTTCATGAGACTCGTTTGCATTACAGCGTCTGGTGTTCCCATGACAGAGTTGGTATTTTGCACGCAAGGCAGCAGTGCTGCCGATATTTTACTTTATTCCCGCGCCCCATCCCGCAGGTGCAACCATGGCACGTTCCAGGCCAAAGAAGGCAAGTTCCTCGGAAAGTCCCGCCGCCCCGGGCCGCCGCAAGGGCCGAATTCCCACCTGGATGAAACCGTACGTGGACGCCGTGTGGGGCTTGCGCAATCACTGGTACCCGGCGGCGTTCAGTCATGAAGTCGTCGAGGATGACGTCAGGGGCGTCACCATTGGCGGCGAAAATATCCTGCTGCGCCGGTCACGGGGCAAGGTCCACGCGCTGAGGGATGAGTGCGCGCATCGGGGCGTACGGATTTCCGCCAAGCCGACCTGCCTGACCAAGGATACGGTCACCTGTTGGTACCATGGTTTTACCTACAACCTGAATGACGGGAAGTTGTTCTCCATCGTCGCCTCCCCGAACGAACAACTGATTGGCAAAGTCGGGATTCGAACTTACTTGGTGGAGGAGACGCACGGAATCGTCTTCATTTACCTGGGCGACGACGGCAGAAAACCGCAACCCTTGGCCGAGGACCTGCCGCCGCCGGTGCCGGACGATTACGAGCACAGGACCGGTTACATCCTGGGCAGGAATGTGGAGGTATTGGGGATTCACCGCAAATGTATTGGCAACTGGCGGCTCGCCGCGGAAAGCGGCCCGGACCCGGGGCATGTGCTGGTGCATCGCAATTCGGCCCTGGTCCTGTCCCAGGATATCGGTCTGGCCCTGGGTGAGGCGGTCCGCGGGCCGAAGTCCATAGTCGTGGACGAAAAGGACTGGCCCCGTGGCGTGTACAAGGACTATGACCACATGGACTTCGTCATGGAGAACAAGGCGCTGAACATCAAGGCGCGCGGCACGAAGGCGCCGGTGGCCGTGCGTGTGTCACTCTACCTCCCGGGAGTGTTGTTTGTGGAGAACTGGCCGATTTACGGCATGGCCCAGTATGAGTTTTATGTTCCCATCGATGCGCATCACCACGACTACTGGCAGTTGTTGACCAAGATCTGCAACAACGACGAGGAACGGGAGGAATTCCGGATCCGCTACAAGCACGCGTGGGAGGAGCTGGCGCTCAAATCCGGGTTCAATGACGATGATATTTTCCCGCGCGAGGCGATGGAGCCCTTCTACGAGGATAACCAGCGCGGTTGGGCGCAGGAGCAATTATTCTCGCTGGATGAATTGACCATTCGCTGGCGCAGGTTGGTGGTGAAGTATGCCCGCGGCACACAGCCGCCGCCGGGGTCGTTTCCGGCCGGGGGTTGATGGAATGCAGGGCCGGCTCGTAGGGCGGGCTTCAGCCCGCCGCTGCAACATCCCGGCGGGATAAATCCCGCCCTGCAATTTCGGGATGACGCTGCGCGTCATTTCCGGATAAAGCGCAGCACTTCCCTGTCGTGTTCCTCGGGGCGTTCCCATTGGGGCCAGTGGGCCGCGCCCTTGATCACGTACACTTCAGACCCCTTTATGATTTTCTGCAGCCGGAGCGCCTCATCGGGGCCGGCGATGGGATTTTTTTCCGTCCATAGCAGCAGCGTGGGTGCCGTGATGCGCGCCAGCGCTGCATCGTCGAACAGCAGTGCATCGCACTCCGGCGAAAACAACCGCTCGTAATATTCCTTCAACGCAATGCGTGTGTCTTCCCGCGACCACAGCGCAAGCCGCAGTTGCACCAGTTCATCGGTGACGCCGCCCAGCGGCATCAGCCAGTCGAGCCGCTTGCGGATCAGTTCCGGCGTTGGATTCATCAGCGCATTCAAGGATGCCTCGCGCAGCGCTGCATAGTCGGCCGCGCCGGATTTGCCCGGTATCTTCATGCCCCAGGCCGTGTTCAGGATGATTTTCTCAACCCGGTCAGGATGATTGATGGCCAGGTCCATGCAGATCCAGCCGCCCAGCGATTCACCCTCGAAGATGGCTTTTTTTGCGCCGATGGCGTCCAGCAATTCCAGGGTTTGCTCGGTGAACTGCCGCAACCAGTTGCCGACACGAAACTTCGGTTTGGATGACAGGCCGTGCCAGATGAAATCAAAGGCCAGCGGACGGTTGGCCGCCGCCAGCCGGTTCAGGTTGCGGGACCAGGTCTCCGCATGACCACCGCCGCCGTGCATCAGCAACAACGGCACGCCCGAACCGGTTTCCAGGACGCGGGTGCGGAAGTTCGGTGTCTGGTAATAGCGGGTCTCGGTGCCAAGAAGATCGGTATGTATACTGTTCATGCGTTATGCGCTCCTGGTCATTCGCGAAAATAAGAGATCATCAGCATGAATACAATGGCCCGTATCAATTCAGGCAGACTGTGGGATTCACTGATGCGCATGGCGGAGATCGGGCGCACGGAGAAGGGCGGCTGCAATCGCCAGGCGCTGACAGATCTGGACCGCGCCGGGCGGGATCTGTTTGTCGGCTGGTGCAAGGATGCCGGTTGCCGGGTGCGCGTGGATCAGATGGGCAACATCTTCGCCCGCCGGGCAGGCCGGGTTGTGGAAGCCGCGCCGGTGCTGACCGGTTCACATCTGGACACGCAACCGACGGGCGGGAAGTTTGACGGCGTCTACGGTGTGTTGGCCGGACTGGAAGTGGTCCGATCCATGAACGATGCCGGCATCACCACCGCGTATCCCGTGGATGTTGTGTGCTGGACGAACGAAGAGGGTGCACGCTTTTCTCCGGCCATGATTGGCTCCGGGGTCTGGGCCGGGGTGTTCGATCTTGAGTATGGTCACGGCCGCGCTGATCGGTCCGGCGCCTCAATTGCCACGGAACTGAAAAGGATCGGCTACCTGGGTGACACGCCCTGCGGTGCGGGCCCCATCAAGGCTGCGTTCGAAGTGCATATAGAGCAGGGCCCGATCCTGGAGCAGGCGGGGTTGCAGATCGGCATCGTGACCGGTGTGCAAGGCATGCGCTGGTACGACATCGTCATTGAAGGCGAGGCTTGTCATGCCGGCACCACGCCCATGGAAGTTCGCCGCGACCCGGTGCAGGCGCTGGGGTCGATCATTGCCGGCATGCAGGGACTGGCAGCTGCCCATTCGCCCCGGATTCGAATTACCTCCGGGCAGTGTGAATTCAAACCGGGATCAAGGAATACGGTTCCGGAGCGCGTGACCATGAGTGTGGATCTGCGCCATCCGGAGCAACGCATCCTGGACCAGGTGGAGGCCGCCCTTACCGCCATCGTGTTGGAAGCCAGCGCCGCGGCGCGTGTGAGCGGGAGTGTGCGCAAGGAGTGGGACGCGGCGGCCATTGATTTCGCGCCGGAGTGCATCAATTCGGTCCAGCGCGCAGTGGATCACCTGGGCTATCGGCACAAACGGATGGCGAGCGGAGCCGGCCACGATTCCGTAAACGTGTCGCGCGTGGCGCCCGCGAGCATGATCTTCGTGCCGTGCGAGGGCGGCCTCAGCCACAATGAAATGGAGAATGCGCGGCAGGACGATCTGGAGTCCGGATGCAACGTGTTGCTGCATGCCATACTCGATCAGGCGGTATTGGTGCCGCGGTAAAGGCGCAGGGCGGAGTGGGTAGTTGAGTTTGTCATACCGGCGTAAGCCGGTATCCAGAGGTTATGGACGAATCACTGGGCCCCGGCCTTCGCCGGGGCGACGGGAGCGCCGCCGGGGTGACGGGAGCGCCGCCGGCGTGACGGCGCGGGAATGACATCATTAGAACTGGGATTCAGTCAGCGCCATGATGGCATCCGCACCGGCCCGGATTGCCTGTGATTGCGACTGGGCACGGGTCAGAAAGTGCTCGGCATAAAAGCGGGCGGTCTTTATTTTTCCATTCAGGAAGTCGCTGTCCCGGGCCCCGGCATCCAGGCGATTTCGGGCAATCAACGCGGCACGGGTGAGTTGCCAGCCTCCGCCGACGGTGCCAACCAACATGATCATGTTTACGGATGCTGATCCGGACACGGCGGCGTTGTTCCTGCCGTGAGTTAACAACCATTCCACCGCTGCCTCCAGAGCCGTAACGGCCTCGCCGAACCTGGCCGCCATGCCCCGGATGTCCGCATCCGCGGATTTGTCCGCGGCTGATGCGACAGCACGCATGTCCTTTACCAGTTCCGCCATGGCCTTGCCGTTATCACGCAGCAACTTGCGCCCGATCAGGTCGTTGGCCTGGATGCCGGTGGTCCCTTCATAAATCGTCAGGATGCGCGCGTCGCGATAATGTTGTGCGGCGCCGGTTTCCTCGATGAAACCCATGCCACCATGTACCTGCACGCCCAGGTAGGTGAGTTCCTGCGCCAGTTCCGTGCACCAACCCTTGACTACCGGCGTGAGCAGCGAAAATCGATCGAGGTGGCGTGTCCGGATTGTGGCATCTGCAGCATGGTGTCCCAGGTCCAGCGACGCGGTAGTGACATAACACAGTGCGCGCATGGCCTCGATGCCGGATTTCATCAGCATCAACATGCGACGCACATCGGCATGGTGAATGATGGTTACCCGTCCCTTGCTCCCTGCAACCTGGCCCTGGACCCGTTCGCGGGCATAGCTTCGCGCCTTCTGATAGGCACGCTCGCTGATGCTCAGGCCCTGAATTCCCACCGCGATACGCGCGTGGTTCATCATCGTGAACATCAGCGCAAGTCCGTTGTTAGGTTCACCGACCAGGAATCCGGTGGCGCCCCCGTTGTCGCCATAACTCATGACGCAGGTCGGGCTGCCGTGAATACCGAGCTTGTGTTCCACTGAAATCGGAAATACATCGTTGCGCTTGCCGCGCGTGCCATCAGGATTGACGAGAAACTTGGGCACCAGGAACAATGAAATTCCCTTGACGCCAGGTGGGGCGTCCGGCAACCGCGCCAGCACCATGTGAATGATGTTGTCGGTAAAGTCGTGGTCGCCCCAGGTAATGAATATCTTCTGGCCGAACAGCAGGTAATGATCAGCGCGGGGCTCGGCCCGCGTCTTGACTGCGGCCAGATCAGAACCGGCCTGCGGCTCGGTGAGGTTCATGGTCCCGGTCCACTCACCGGAGATCAGCTTGCCCAGGAATCGATCCTTGATTGCGGCGGATGCATGCTGCTCGAGCGCGACGACGGTGCCTTCGGTAAGCATCGGGCACAGAGCGAAGGCCATGTTGGCCGACTGCCAGATCTCATTCACTGCGCACGAAACGGTCTCGGGCAGACCCTGGCCGCCACGTTCGGGTGCGAACGGCAAGGCCGGCCAGCCACCATCGACAAAGGCCTGGTAGGCCGACTTGAATCCCTCCGGCGGCACCACCGCCCGGTCAACCACGCGATTGCCGGTGCGGTCGCCGATCCTGTTCAGGGGTGCGAGTACCTCCGCTGCCAGGCGGCCCGCTTCCTCAAGTACCGCATTGACCACGTCCGGCGTTGTATCCTGAAAATGCGCCGATTCTCGGATCTCACCCAGCCGCGCCAATTCCTCAAGATTGAACCGGATATCCTGTAATGGCGCGCGATAGTCGCTCATCAGCCCGGCCACTGTGTCTACGGCGCCGGATTGGCCGGCATTCTGGCACGGGCTTCCATTTCCGACGTCAACTGCCGTTCCGCCGCAATCGGTCCGACAAACCGCTCGCGAAATCGCTCGCAACGCTCGAGGTAATCGCGCGTGGTCTTGGGCATGGGCACACGCAGATTTGCCATGTCGATGATCAACCTGCCGCCCTCGCGGATCAGGGCAACGCCGCGCCGCGCCAGTGTGTATTGGCGCCGATCCGCGCCCGGCGGCACATCCGGTTCCGTGGGCATTAGACGGTCGGCGGCAGCCACGAAGCGCGGCCAGATCTGCACATAATCCGCATCGGTGCGTAATGTTTCACAGGCGCTCTTTGCGCTCTCGGCCAGTTCCTCCACCAACGGCATGAATGGGGCGAAAAATCCGACACCGGTATACATGCGGATAATCTGATCGCGCACGGAATCGATGGCGCGCATGGTCAATGCCAGTTTCAGGTAACGCGTCCCCAGGAATTTATCGATGCTCAACGAAAACGCCTTGAACGGTTCGCCCCAAAGTTCATCCAGCCCTTCGTGGCCGGTCAACGGACGGATCAGACGGCCATATTCCAGGGCCCACATGAAGCAGCGTCCGCATTCCTGCAGCAAATCATTTTCCGGATCAACGGTAACGCCGATCTGCTCCAGTTCCACCACTCGCGTCAGGATATCCGAGCCCCGATTCAGGCACGCCCCGGCCAGCATGGCGGCCAGGACACGTTTCTTGGGCAGGTCCTGCTCGGCGTCGAAGGCATCGCGAACCTCGTCGAGCCGATCGCCGGGCGTATTGATGCCGTGTTCGGCGTGGTGAAACACGCGTCGTGTCAGGGAATCGATCAGGCTCTTCGTGTAGGCACGCGTATGCGGCACATCGTAATGGCGTACCCAGTAGCCTTCGAAATAGACCCGCGATTGGCCGTCCATCTCCCGCAGCGTGCCGTTCGCAGGCGTCTCCGCGCTGGGGGGTTTCAGTACCGCGGCGGGGGTGCTCAAGGGGTCAGTGATGGCCGGGGTTGCCGCGGTGATTTGGTATTGCGGCTGGCACTGACGCCAAAACAGGTGATGCCTGAGTCTGCTGGCGCCGCCACGGTCAGTGCATTTTCCGGCAGCGCAGTGCCGGCATCGGTCCCCAGTCCACGCGGTCCCCGGATTTCAGCGCGTCCTGCCGGGTTGGTATCCCCTGCGTGCGGCTGCGGTACTCACCCAATGCCCAGAGTGGAAAGTAGTGGCTGTAACCGTGGTAGCGTAGGTAGAACACCTTGGGAAAGCCGGTGCCGGTGTACGGCGCCTCTTCCCAACCGTCCTTGCCGTCGAAGTTGCGGATCAGGAACTGTACGCCGCGCTGCACGGCTTCGGACGCAACTTCTCCCACCGCCATGAGCCCGAGTACCGCCCAGGCGGTTTGCGATGCGGTACTTCTACCGTGGCCGCACAGTGAAGGATCATCATAGGTGTTGCAGTCTTCGCCCCAACCGCCGTCGGAATTCTGCCGGTCCTTCAGCCACTGCACGGCCTTGAGAATAAAGGGCTGGTTGGCGTCCTCGCCCAAAGCTCCCAGGGCCACGAGCACGGCCCAGGTGCCGTAGATATAGTTGACACCCCAACGCCCGTACCAGGCACCGGTCGGCTTTTGATCCCGGCGCAAGAACTCGAGCCCGCGCGCGATGGGGGGGAAGGAGCGGTCATAGCCCATCATGGCCAGCATTTCGATGCAGCGGCCGGTCAGGTCTGCCGTGCTCGGGTCCACCAGGGCGCCGTGATCCGCGAACGGGATGTTGTTCAGGTACACGTGATTATTGCCGATGTCGAATGCGCCCCAGCCACCATCGGGATTCTGCATGCCCAGCACCCAGTTCACCGCCTGGGTGATGCGCCGCTTGCGATCCGGGTGCTGGTGCGCACCGGCGCGCAGCAATGCCATGACCACCATTCCGGTGTCATCCACGTCGGGGTATTTCTCATTCTCAAACTGGAATGCCCAGCCGCCGCCATCGAGCTCTGGCGCATTCTCAGACCAGTCGCCGCGCACGAATACCTGCTTGTGGAACAGCCAGGACACGGCGGATTCCAGGGCCGGATGATTTTTCGCCACGCCGCATTCCGCCAGGGCGTTGATGCTGAGACAGGTGTCCCAGATCGGTGATACGCAAGGCTGAACGTAGGATTCGTCGCCATCGTCCAGCACCAGGTCTTCAATTGCCTGCATGCCGCGCGCCATATCAGCGTCACCCACCGGGGTGTGTCCCAGTATTTTGAGCGCCATGACAGCGTTGGCCATGGCCGGAAAGATCCCGCCAATCCCGCCGTCACCTGCCATGTGCTCGCGTGTCCATTGTTCGCACTTGCGAACCGAGTGGTCGCGGATGAACGCCGGCGCCCACGGTTCGACCCTCTTAATCAGGCGATCCATGGCTATGAAGGCATTGCGCATGGGACGGCGCAGGTCATACCGGTCAATGTGAACAATACTCTCCGGCGCGGAGACAAAAAGCTCGCGAATGCAAAGGTGCTCCGGGACGCGATGTATCGGGCGCTTCGCAAACAGGATAAGCAGCGGCACGATAACGCAGCGCGACCAATAGGACACGCGGTTAAGATTGAAAAAGAACCAGCGCGGCAGCCAGATAATCTCGGCCGGCATGGCCGGGACCGTGCGCCACGGCAACTGCCCGAAGGTGGCGAGCATGATGCGGGTGAAGACATTGGACGATTCGGCGCCACCATGACTCAGGACCCAGCGTCGTGCGCAGGACATCATAGGACTGTCCATGGACTCGCCAGTTACCTTCAGCGCGAAATACGCCTTTACCGTGGCACTGACATTGCCAGGGCCGCCCTCATATAGCGGCCAGCTTCCGTCCGGCAGTTGCCGACTGCGGATGTAATCGCACAGTCGACTATGGCGCCCGGTCTCAACAGTGCCCATGAAGTGCTGCAGCAGGATGTACTCGGAGGGGATGGTGGTATCCGCTTCCAGGTCAAATCGCCAGTAACCATCGTGGTACTGGCGATCCAGCAGAGCAGTGCCCGAACGGGAAATGGTTCCGGTCAGTGGATCCTGGCGTAACGCCGGCGCGTGTACGGGCGCCTGTGCCAGGTCCGCAGACTCGAGCAGCACACCGGCAGTAGCCGGACCGGCATTGGTCGTTGCAGTGAACTCACTCATCTGACTGGCGGGATGCCATTTCCTCAAAGCCAAGGAAAACAACCAAGCATTCTATTGGATGTGACCAAATATTCAAATTTTTCTGCGACTTACGTTAGTTCCGGAAATTTGCCTGAGATGGCTGAAATTCCAGAAAAAAAACGGCTATGCCGCGGCATAAATGGCGGCGATGCCCTGCCCCCCGCCGATGCACATTGTTACCAATGCATATTTACCCTGGACCCGTTGTAACTCATACAACGCCTTGACTGTGATGATGCACCCCGTGGCACCCACCGGATGGCCAATGGAGATGCCGCTGCCGTTGGGGTTGGTACGCCCAGGCGGTAATCCCAGTTCCTGTTGGACTGCCAGGGCCTGGGCGGCAAAGGCTTCATTGGATTCAATCACGTCCATGTCGGCAATGGAAAGCCCGGCGCGTTCCAGGACCTTTCGCACCGCGGGAATGGGTCCAATGCCCATGAAATCCGGATCCACGCCGGCATGTGCATATGCAACCAGCCGACCCAATGCATGCCGTCCATGGCTTTCAACGAACGCCCTGGACGCCAGCACCACCGCCGCAGCGCCGTCATTAATCCCGGACGCGTTTCCCGCTGTTACCGAACCACCTTCCTTGAAGACCGTGGGCAACTTCGATAGTTCGTCCAACGTTACGTCCGAGCGTACGTGCTCGTCCTGATCGAACACCACGGTTTTCTTTCTGGACTTGATCTCAACGGGAACAATCTGGTCGCGGAATCGCCCGGCGGCGACGGCCGCCGCGGCACGGCGATGGCTTTCCAGGGCCAGCTGGTCCTGGGCGGCGCGGGTAATCCCGTATTTGCCCGCAACATTTTCGGCGGTAATGCCCATGTGACAGCCACTAAAGGGGTCATGCAGCGCAGCCAGCATCGCGTCCACGAGTTCTGCATTGCCAAGGCGTTTGCCCCAGCGCGTATTCTGGGACCAGTAAGGTGCCCGGCTCATACTTTCCGCCCCTCCGGCCAGCGCGACTTCCACATCGCCCAGCATGATCATTTGCGCTGCGGAGATGATCGCCTGCAGGCCGCTGCCACAAAGCCGGTTCAGGGTCAGCGCGGGGCTGCCCAGGGGCAGGCCGGCATTGAGTGCCGCCACCCGGGCCAGGTACATGTCCTTGGCGTCGGTGTGGATGATATTTCCAAACACGGTGTGGCCGACGTGTGCGGCAGCGAATCCGCTGCGCCGGATGGCTTCCCGGGCAACGGTCGCTGCCAAATCACTTGGGCCAACGTCCTTAAGCGCGCCGCCAAAATCGCCGACTGCGGTACGCGCGCCACTGACAATGAATACATCTTGAATTTCAGGCATGAGTGGCGATATGTCCGCGTGCGGGTGGGGTGCAGCCGGTTCGGCATTGGGGATGGTGCAATGCAGCAACGGAACCTGTCAAGCCTTTGCGGGGTCCACGGTACCAGTGAATCCCATCCGCAAGCAGAAAACCCAACTGACCAGGAGCACACTATGAACCTGTCGCGCAATTTCCTGCCCTTTTTCGCAGCCGCTCAATTGTTGCTACTGCCCCTGATTGTCAGGGCTGACGAGGGAGAGACCTTGTTCAATCGGGTGTTTCTGGAGGGGCAGGCCGAGCGCGAGGTGCAAAACGATGAAATCGAAGTAATGCTGGTCAGTCGCCAGCAGGGAAATTCCCCGCAAGAGATTGCCAGCCGCGTAAACGCGGATATGGAATGGGCCTTGAAGGAGGCAAAACGCTTCCCCGACGTGCAGGTGGCGACACAAGGCTATGCAACTTCACCCCGCTATGAAAAAGGTCTGATCCAGGGCTGGGAGGCGCACCAGGAATTGCGCCTGCGCAGCACGGCGGCGGCCAAAGCCACTGAGCTGGTTGGCATTCTTCAATCCAGGTTGCAGGTCGCGTCCATGGGGTTTCAGCCTACCAACGCGCTACGGGACGCCGTGGCCGATGAGTTGGTGGAAGAGGCGCTGGTGGCGTTTCGCCATCGCGCAGAACTGGTTGGCAAACACATGGACGGTAAGAGCTACAGGTTCGTTGAAGTTCATGTCTCCACGCAAGGATCGGGTGGACCTATTATGTTTGCAGAGCGTGCAATGACGATGGCCAAGGACGCGGGGCCGACAGTGGAGGCAGGTACCAGCAAAGTACGGGTGACCGTGTCAGGGAGCGTCCAGTACTACTGAACAGCGCCTCCGAGTCGGGCAAAGGCACGGCTGGCTGCTGCCACAGTGGCCACTAACTCCGGCTCCCCATGGGCGCTGGACACGAAGCCCGCCTCGTAGGCGGAAGGCGCCAGGTACACCCCCTCAGCCAGCATGTTGTGAAAGAATCGGTTGAAGCGCGGGATGTCGCATGCCATCACTTGATCGAAGCGGGTCACGGGGTGCTGCCCGGTGAAAAACAGGCCGAACATGCTGCCGGCGGTATTGCTGGAAAATGGAATGCCGTGTTCCGCGGCCGCATTGGAAAGCCCGCCCAGCAGGTGCCGGGTCTTTACCGCCAAGGCCTCGTGAAAGCCCGGAACAGACACCTGTTCCAGCGTGGCGAGTCCGGCAGCCATTGCAACGGGATTCCCGGACAGGGTGCCGGCCTGGTACACGGGGCCCATGGGGGCCAGCATTTCCATGATTTCCCTGCGGCCGCCAAAGGCGCCCACCGGCAGGCCACCGCCGATGATTTTTCCAAGTATTGTGAGATCCGGCTTGATTTCATAGACAGACTGCGCGCCTCCCAGCGCCACACGAAAGCCGGTCATCACCTCGTCAAAGATCAGTACCGTTCCATGGGCGTGGCACAGTTCGGCCAGGGCGGGCAGGAAGCCGGGTTCCGGCAGCACACAATTCATGTTGCCGGCCACGGGTTCCACGATGACGGCGGCAAGTTCCGCTCCCCAGCGTGAAAATGCCTGCCGGACCTGGTTCAGATCGTTGTAGGACAACGCCAGCGTGTGCTTGGCAAAATCCGCCGGCACGCCGGCCGATGTCGGGGTCCCCAGGGTTAATGCCCCGGAACCGGCCTTCACCAGCAACGAGTCTGCATGGCCGTGATAGCAGCCCTCAAATTTGATGATCCTGTCCCGGCCGGTGAATCCACGGGCCAGTCGTATCGCGCTCATCGCGGCTTCTGTGCCTGAATTCACCATGCGAATGCGCTCGATGGAGGGCATGAGGGAACATATTTTTTTTGCCAGCAGCGTTTCGATCTCGGTCGGTGCGCCAAAACTCATGCCCCGATCCACGGCTGCCTTCACCGCTGCAACCACGGCGGGGTGAGTGTGCCCGAGGATCAGCGGACCCCACGATCCAACATAGTCGATATAACGACGGCCGTCGGTGTCTATCATCCAGGGGCCTTCGCCGCGTTGAAAGAAGATCGGGTCACCGCCCACGGACCGGAAGGCGCGCACCGGGGAGTTGACGCCGCCGGCAATGTATTTTTGGGCTTCCTTAAACAGCGCCAGGCTCATGGTAGTGTTCCCTTGGAATGTCCAAACAGTGTCTGAAACCGGCCAACCTGGCGCGCCGGGTCGTCGGCGCCATAGAGGCTGGTAATGACCGCCAGCATATCCGCCCCGGCCATGACCAGCGGTTCGGAATTTTCCGGAGTGATCCCCCCAATGGCAACGATGGGCTGGCTTATATGGCTCTTTGCCCGGCGGAGCGTATCCAACGTGGCGGTTGCTCGAGGCGACTTGGTGGTCGTAGGGAAGAATGCGCCGAACGCGACGTAATCGGCGCCGCTGCGGACAAGACTACGCGCCCGATCAACGTCGTCATAACAGGAGACACCGATGACTGCGTCCGGTCCCAGCAATTGCCGCGCGGTTTCCGGCGCTGGATCCTCGATGCCAAGGTGCACTCCGTCGGCCCCAACCTCCGCTGCCAACGCCGGATCGTCGTTGATCAGAAATGGCGTGCCGGCCGCGCGACATATGACCAACAATGCCGCTGCGCGCACCTTTTGAGTGGATAAATCCCGGGATTTATCTCGGTACTGCACGGCGCTGACGCCGGCCTGCAGGATCGCTGCGGTTCGCAGCAATACTTCGGCAAATTCCATCGTGGCGCAGGGAGTGATGGCATACACACCGCGCGTCAGCCGGTATTGGAAATTCATTTTCGGTCGGGCTCTTTGCCCGCTGCCTGCATTCTGTCGGGGTGGAGTTGACCGCGTCCTACCTGGCTCCCCGCAGCCAGGGCCGACCAGGTGAATTCCTGTGCGCGCCGCGCGGCCTCCTCGATATCGAGTCCGTGCGCGAGGTATGCGGCAATACTGGAGGAAAACGTGCAACCGGAACCGTGATAGACGCCGGCCAGGCGCTGATATTCATATCGGGTTTGTGCACCGCCATGTTGGTAGAGCGTGTTGATGACGCTGGGTGTGTCCTCATCCGCCCCGGTAATGACAACATTTTCTGCCCCAAGCGCCAGTAATTTTTGCGCCGCTTCGGAGCCGGTCTCGCATCCGGACAAAAGCAGCGCCTCGGCCATATTGGGTGTGACCACGGTAGACATCGTCAGCAATTGATCCCGAATCGCCTTGAACAATGCAGCGTCGGTGACGACTGTGCCGGTGCCGGTCCGCAGGATGGGATCCAGAACCACGGGAATTCCACGCAGCCGCGGGATGAGTTGATTAACACACTCGGCAATGTCGGAACTGCCCAGCATTCCGACTTTACAGGCCGAGAAGCGCATGTCCGCAAACAGTAGTTCCGCCTGCGCCGCAAAATCTTCCACGCGCTGCGGTTGCAGACTGACAAAACGGGAGGAGTCCTGGGTCGTGGTTGCGGTGAGCAGGGACGCGCTGCGGACCCCGCATGAGAACAGGGTTTCGATATCAGCGTGGATGCCGGCCGCGCCGCTGGGATCGTGTCCGGCGATGATCAGCACCACGGGCCTGGTGTTTTCGTGCGTCGGCATGCCCATTATTCTAGTATCGATGGCGCAGGATTAGAGGGAACGTCCCGCCGGCGCAAAACTGAGGGCCAATGTTGCAAGTCTGATGAGAAAGTTCATGTGCGTTATCTGCGGGTTTGAGTACGATGAAGCCAAGGGCTGGCCCGATGACGGTATTCCCCCTGGAACGCGTTGGGAAGACGTGCCGTTGACCTGGACCTGTCCGGAATGCGGCGCCAGCAAGAGTGACTTCCAAATGGTGGAGGCAGCGTAGCGAATTCCGTGGCCGGCGCAGGGATTACAGTGGCTTCACTACCGAAAGCAGGATGATGCCGACCAGCAGCAGCAAGGGGATTTCATTGAACCAGCGATACCACACGTGACTGCGCCGATTGCGATCAAACTTGAATTCGCGCAGCAGGCAGCCGCAGTAAATGTGATATGCCACCAGCAGGGTGACGAGAACCAGTTTCAAGAGCAGCCAATCTGTCCCTGCATAGCGTGCGAGGCCATTCAACGCCAGGGTCCAGGCCCCAAACAGCAGTGTCAGGGTTCCGCCGGGCGTGGTAATGCCCCAAAAGAGCTTCCACTCCATGACCTTGAAGCGGTCTTTGCTAATCTGGTCCTCGGCCATGGCGTGATAGACATACAGGCGCGGCAGATAGAAAAGACCCGCAAACCAGGTGACCATGAAAATGAGGTGCAGGGCCTTGGTCCAGAGCATTCAACGCAATCCTGAGTGCATTGCACACGGTAGCAAAGCCGCCGGTGCGGAAACAACCGCGCCAATGAATGGGCGTCGGCCGGGTCGGGCCGCATTTGCTTTTGGCGGGGAAATCACGGTAGGTTTGCGGCCTCCCGTCCGTGGTTTGGGAACCTTTTATTCATGACAACCAAGACCATCCGCGCCGGTGTAATCGGGGCGACCGGCTATACCGGCGCCGAGTTGTTGCGGTTGTTGGCCGGCCATCCCCATGTCGCATTGCATGCCGTTACATCGCGCGCGGACGCGGGTGTCAGCGTGACGGACAAATTTCCCTGGCTGCGCGGCAAGTCGGAATTGACATATGTCCCGCCTGATTCGGATTTGGTCGGGGAATGCGATGTGGTCTTTTTCGCCACACCCAACGGCACGGCCATGACACAGGCGCCAGACATGGTGCGTGGCGGAATCCGGGTTGTGGATCTGTCCGCCGACTTCCGGCTCCGGGATCCGCTGGAATGGCAACAATGGTATGGGATGCAGCACGTTGCAGAGAATCTGTTGCCGGAGGCAGTCTATGGGCTCCCCGAGGTATTCCGGGAACAAATCCGTGGAGCCCGGCTGGTGGCGAACCCCGGCTGCTATCCCACCGCGGTCATACTGGGATTCTTGCCATTGCTGGCGGCGCGACTGGCAGACACCGTAAGTTTAATTGCGGATGCGAAGTCGGGTGTAAGCGGTGCCGGGCGCAAGGCGGAATTGGGGATACTGTTCGCTGAAATGGGCGAATCGTTCAAGGCCTATGGCGTTCCCGGGCATCGCCATCTCCCGGAGATCCGCCAGGTCCTGGGCGACTTGGCGGGAAGCCCGGTGGGCCTGACTTTTGTCCCGCACCTGGTACCCATGGTGCGCGGCATCCATGCAACACTGTACGCGGAACTGACTGCGCCGGCCGATTTGCAGTCGATTTTTGAAGCCGCCTACGTGAATGAGCCGTTTGTGGATGTTTTGCCCTCCGGCGCCCATCCGGAAACACGCATGGTGCGTGGCAGCAACATGTGCCGGATCGCAGTACACCGTCCCGGCCAGGGTACCCGTGCCGTCATCCTGTCCGTGATAGACAATCTGGTGAAGGGGGCCGCGGGGCAGGCATTGCAGAATATGAATCTCATGTTTGGATTTCCGGAAACGGTGGGTCTGGATGGAATTGCGGTTGTCCCGTAGCGGGCAATTGCACCAATTCCCTTAAGTTTGTGGCGCCAGCATGACTCAACTGGTCATCAGAACCCATCGTCCGATCCGATTTGCCATCGGTGTGATACTGGCCAGCATGGTCACTGCCATAGGAACCTGGTTGCTTCTGGACGAGGCCCATTGGTCGGTCATACGCGGGCGGTTCCGGACCGGCACCGAGCAACAACGATTGTGGAGCGCCAATAAGGACCTGGAGCAGGATAATGCCACGCTGCGCGAGCGGGTCATTGCCCTGGAAAGGATCGCCTCGGTGGACAAACGAACGGAAACCTTTCTGCAAAAGGAGATTCGGAAATTGCAGGATGAAGTTTTTCTCCTGAAAGGAGAACTGGCGTTCTACCGGGGAATCATGGAATCGGCCGACCAGACCAAGGGGCTGAATATCCATAGCATCTATGTCCGGCGCCTGGCTCAGGCGAACACGTATCTGCTGAAGCTGGTACTTACTCATGTTGCCGATAATGAAGCGGACGCGGCCGGGATAATGACTATCAAAATTGAGGGTCTGCAGAACGGAGTAATGCGCCAGCTGACGCTGAATGAATTGTCTGCGGATGCGATGCCTGATTTGGCTTTCAGGTTTCGCAACTTCAAACGCTTTGATGCGAGCATGCAACTGCCGGGTGGGTTTGTGCCACAACGGGTGTTTGTGGGGTTGCAGCTAAATGATGAAAAACGGTCTAAGATTGATAAAGTGTTTGATTGGCCAGTGACCGCGAATTAGGAGCCATATGCGATGTGGGGAAGCAGCAAGAAAACGCGCACGAATCGGATTGATACACTGATTGGGCAGCACTCGGAAGTACTGGGCGATATCAAATTCAGCGGCGGTGTACACATCGATGGCTCCGTGCGTGGCAACGTCAGGGCCATCAACGATGGGCAGTCGATGCTGCAAGTCAGCGACAAGGGGTCGATTCACGGAGAAGTCAGCGTCCCCTATATTCTGCTCAATGGCGTGGTCGTCGGGGATGTGCACAGCAGTAAGCACATTGAGTTGTCATCAAAAGCCCGGGTCACCGGTAATGTTTATTACAACCTCATAGAAATGGCGATCGGTGCCGAGGTAAATGGCAAACTTGTACACACTCCTGATACCGATGACGTGCCGGTCGCATTGCGCGGCGAGCGGCCCGCGGAGATCCTGGATTAATACCCGACAAAAACACTTGGTTTTTGCCTCGGCTGGGGATAGACTTCAGCTGTGCGGTTAAACTCTGGAGAAGGTGTCATGGTGGATGTAGCCGAACAGGTACCGGATGCATTGATTTTTACCGACGCTGCGGCCGCAAAGGTTCGCGAGCTGGTGGAGGAAGAACACAACGACGCGCTGATGTTGCGGGTCTTCATCAGCGGCGGCGGGTGTTCCGGATTTCAATATGGGTTTACCTTTGACGAGAAATTGACCGATGGCGATACCGTCGTCGAGCGTAATGGCGTGCGCCTGCTCATCGATCCCATGAGCATCCAGTACCTGATGGGTGCTGAAATAGACTATTCGGAAGGACTTGAAGGGGCGCAGTTTGTAATCCGCAATCCAAATGCTTCGACTACGTGCGGGTGCGGGTCGTCGTTCTCGGTATAGTCACAAGCCACAAGCTATTGGCAACAAGCAGTTGCAAGGGGGCCGCAAGCCCCCTTTTGTTTTACTTGTGGCTTGTCAACTATGACTGTCCTTTGGGGTCATAAATTGCCCCCATCAACACCGGCCTTTCCGCACCGGTGACCGATGGCAGATTTGCCGGCACACCTTCCACTCTGCACCAGGCAAGCCAGGCAATCATCATCGCCTCCACGGCATCCGGCGGGATACCGAGACTTTCGGTCGAACCCACCTGGATCGGTGACATCAGGTCAGCCAGGCGTCTCATCAGGCGCTGGTTGTGCGCCCCGCCACCACAGACAAAAGCCTCGTCCGCGGCATGAGCATGGGTTTTCACAGCTTTTGCGATGGAGTCGACTGTCAATTCCAACAGTGTGGCTTGGACATCAGCAGGTGGAAGGGCATTGAGTACGGCGCCGGCACGTTGCTCAAGCCAGCCCAGATTGAACAAGTCACGTCCAGTGCTTTTAGGGGGGGCAGTGCCAAAGTAGGGTTCCGATTTCAGCTCCGCCAGCAGTTCAGGATTGGGAGAACCGGACGCGGCCCATTCCCCATTGTGATCGAGGTGCGACCCTTGGTGTCGCTGAATCCACTGGTCCAGAAGCGTATTGCCGGGGCCGGTGTCGAACCCGTACACAGTAGTTTCACCCGGCGGCGGCAGGATAGAAATATTGGCAATCCCGCCGATATTTATGATCACGCGTGTCACCTGCGGAGCCCGGAATTGCCAGGCATGAAATGCGGGCGCCAGTGGCGCACCCTGGCCGCCAGCCGCCATATCCATGCGCCTGAAGTCGGAAACGGTCCTGATCCGGGTAGCCCACGCAATTCTGTTTGCATCCCCCACCTGCAATGAATTCCGGGTTGGTGTATGGGGGGAATGAAGCAAGGTCTGGCCGTGGCTTCCGACAACACCGATTTTGGTGGCATCAACACCGCAGGCTTGGATGGCTTCAGTGGCGCACAGCGCGAACAACGCACCAAGGTCGGCATCCAGGTCCAGCATCTGATCGATGGGAGTGTGCGGGCCTGCGACCTTTAAGGCGGACTGCAGACGATCCGGGATGGAGAACTGCTGGTAGTGGAGCAGTTCACAGCCGTCACCTGCAAATTCCACGATAGCGACGTCCACTGCATCCATGCTGGTGCCGGACATCAGGCCAATGGCGAGCACGCAGGGGAAATCTCAGTGTAAGAACGGCCCTTCAGTTCCGGTTTCGCCCATGGCGACGAAGCTTTCCCGGGCTGGCGCCGACAATTCGAGCTGAGCAAGGAGTGGCGCTGCCTGTTGCTGAAATCGATCCCATTGGTCGGCGGAAATGGATTCGGCCTTTGGCAGGTCTATGGTCAGCGGATTTCGGTGCACGCCCGCGACTTGAAATTCATAGTGCAAATGCGGGCCAGTTGCGAGTCCCGACATCCCGACGTAGCCGATGATTTTGCCTTGCTGAACCCTGTCTCCCGGCTTCAGCGCGCCTGCATATCGGGACATATGAGCGTACAACGTGTTGTATTTGCTGCCGTGGCGCAAAATCACGGTACGGCCATACCCGCCTTTGCCGCCGACATAAACCACGGTGCCGTCACCCGCCGCCTTGATAGGTGTGCCCTGTGGGGCAGCATAATCCACACCACGATGGGCGCGAATGGAATTGAGGATCGGATGTCGTCGACCGAGGCTGAACGTAGAGCTGATTCTGGTGAAATTCAGTGGTGTTCTGAGGAAGGCCTTGCGCATTGCCAACCCGCTATCAGAGTAGTAGTCGCTGTGACCATCAGTGGATGTGAAGCGTACTGAACGGAGACTCTTTCCCTGATTGGCAAACTCGGCTGCCAGAATCGGTCCGACGCCGACCCTTTTCCCGTCTCGAATATACTCTTCGTACAAAACCTTGAATGAATCACCGACCCGAACCTCCAAAGCAAAATCCACATCCCAGGCATAAATGGAGATCAGTTCCATGATCAATGGATCCGTGAGACCGGCCCGTTGTCCAGACATGAACAAGGAGTCCGTGATGATGCCCGTGACTTTTTGCACATGAGTTACCACATCAGTCTTGAGCAACTCGGATTCAAAGGTTTCTCCGACTCGACGTACTTCCAAAAATTCCCAATGGGACGGTTCCAGGCGTAATGCAGTAAGCACTCCGTCGGTGAGCTGATAATGGATCCTCTGTCCCGGTCGTAGTTTTGCCAAAAGCGCTGAATCCGGGCCTGAGTCCATAATCAAATCAAGCGTTTTGGCGCTTAAGTTCTCGCGCTTGAATATCAGGGACAGATTGTCCCCGGGCCGTACAGTCGCCGTTGCCCATACGTCCTCGGGAGGTGGCGCAACTCGAGCGAGATCCAATGGCAGTATTGGTTTCCGCTCGGCAGTGCCTGCGCCAGGGTCAATTTCGCCCACAGGGCTCCATTCATGTGAAGCAGTGGGCGTAGGGAATGGTGAGTATCCGGCAGAATACAAAATAATGGACAAGGCGATAGCCGAGAAAAGCCAAATATACGGGGTTCGGATTGGAACGGAGCCAAGACGCCGCCTCCGAATCCCCGGTTTTCCCCATACCAGCGGTTTGCAGTCTTTTCTGATGTAGACTTTGTAACCCACGGGCTTTTCTAATTAAAATTCCCTTAACCTTATCTTTTTGTTGTATTTTCGTCAATTGCCACGACACTGGACCACCCCGTTGAAGACTCCCCCCAGACATCTCACCGACGCGCAAAAAGAGGCATTGTCAGAAATCCGGCGCGGCGCTGACGAGATCATCCAGGAGTCTGAACTGACGCTTAAGTTGCAGCGCGACAAACCTTTGCGAGTCAAGGCTGGCTTTGACCCCACGGCCCCGGACTTGCACTTGGGGCATACCGTGTTGCTGAACAAAATGCGCCAATTCCAGGAACTCGGGCACATTGTCCTGTTCTTGATTGGTGACTTTACCGGGCTTATCGGCGATCCGTCCGGCAGAAACGTCACGCGCCGGCCGATGAGCCCGGAACAGATCCAGTCCAATGCAGAAACCTACAAACAGCAGGTTTTCAAGGTATTGGACCCCGCCAGGACGGAAATCTGCTTTAACTCAACCTGGTGCACCAAGCTTGGCGCAGATGGGATTATTGGTCTGGCGGGCAGATACACGCTGGCGCGCATGCTGGAACGCGAGGATTTTAAGAATCGATTTCACAACGGGCAGGCAATTTCAATTCACGAACTGCTTTATCCGCTGGTCCAGGGTTACGACTCCGTTGCCATGCGGGCAGACGTAGAACTTGGCGGAACCGACCAGAAGTTCAATCTGCTTGTAGGACGTGAATTGCAGAAGGAGTCCGGGCAGGAGCCACAGATCGTGTTGACCATGCCTATTCTTGAGGGTCTGGACGGTATCCAGAAAATGTCGAAATCCTTGGGCAACTACATCGGCATTAACGAATCCCCGGATCAAATGTTCGGCAAATTGATGTCCATCTCCGATTCTCTGATGTGGCGGTATTTTGAATTATTGAGTTTCCGTCCACTGTCCCAGATAGCGCGTTTTCGCCAGGAGGCAAAGCAGGGAGCTAACCCGCGGGACATCAAGTTTCATCTCGCCGAGGAGATAACAGCCCGCTTTCACAGTGATGCCGCAGCAGCCGGCGCCAAACGGGAGTTTATTGAGCGATTTCAGAAGGGTGCGCTTCCGGAACACATCGAAGAAAAAACAATTTCGACTGAAGGGCTTGCGGTGCCAATCGCAAACATCCTGCGCGCCGCAGGCTTGGTCGCGACGGCTTCCGACGGCATTCGAATGATTCAACAAGGGGCGGTGCGGATCGACGGGGAACGAGTCAGCGACACGCGACTTCGCCTTGCTGGTGGCACCGAGCATGTATTTCAGGTCGGTAAACGGAGGGTGGCTCGCGTAAAGCTGGTCTAACTCCTCAGAATTTTGCAACTCGATGATTCTATGTGCTTTTCTACCTGATCAGACGTTCAAGTCCGTTGCTGCCAAAAACGGTTGACCAGAGTGGGTTGGTCTGTATAATCCCGCGCTCTCTTCGGGCCTTTCCTTTCTCCGCCCGGCTCCTTAAAAATTCCTGATCAAGAAATCTGTGTGGGCGCTTAACGTCAGGCGCGTGCGCCACCGGTAGAAGTTTATCGGTGGTCAGGCAAATGACGAGATGTAAAGTCAGTTGTGACCATTGAGCCTGAATAAACGGTGAGGGAAACCGAACCGTGCAGTGATTAAACTGAAGAGTTTGATCCTGGCTCAGATTGAACGCTGGCGGCATGCTTAACACATGCAAGTCGAACGGCAGCACAGTGCGTAGCAATACGCATGGGTGGCGAGTGGCGGACGGGTGAGTAAAACGTGGGAACCTGCCCAATAGTGGGGGATAGCCCGGGGAAACTCGGATTAATACCGCATACGCCCTTCGGGGGAAAGCGGGGGATCGTAAGACCTCGCGCTTCTGGATGGGCCCACGTCCGATTAGCTAGTTGGTAGGGTAAAGGCCTACCAAGGCGACGATCGGTAGCTGGTCTGAGAGGACGACCAGCCACACTGGGACTGAGACACGGCCCAGACTCCTACGGGAGGCAGCAGTGGGGAATCTTGCGCAATGGGCGAAAG
This sequence comes from uncultured Enterobacteriaceae bacterium, assembly GCA_964394115.1. GTDB lineage: Bacteria > Pseudomonadota > Gammaproteobacteria > Eutrophobiales > Eutrophobiaceae > 2-02-FULL-61-13. The sequence continues at coordinate 22,841 of CAYMXG010000011.1, forward strand.
CCTGACGCAGC